>NZ_JBHIQC010000003.1:0-129117 GCF_042196385.1 Bartonella sp. AP150HLJHH
CCGATGTAGCGTCCCGCATAACCAATTGCTAAGCACAACAGTATAACGGCAGCAGCGATAGGGATAATCACTTTTAAATCTGTCTGTAACTCTGTTAGAGCTTTCGATGCATTTGTTAAAACGGATGGTTGGGCTTGTGCATGAGCAGAACTGTTCATAAAGAACGCAGTCATAGCAGCAGAAATTGCGATGATTTTGTTGTTATTTTTCGATTTGAGATTAATTAATTTTTGCATATTTCACTCTTATTAGAATTTAGATAATATTTTATATAAACAAACATATTGTACTTTAAAATTTACAATTAACGCCATTATGGCTTAAACAGCAGTGAAACAAGCTGGGCTGCAGAACCTGCGATGACAACACCAATTGCCCACCGTACAAATGTGTCTTTTCCGATGTAGCGTCCTGCATAACCAATTGCTAAGCATAATAGTATAATAGCAGCAGCGATAGGTATAATTTTTTGAATATCGCCTTGTAAATCCTTTAGAGCTGTCTCCGCATTTTTTAAAGTTTTTGCTTGGGCTTGTGCATGAGCTGAACTACCCATAAAAAATATGGTTAAAGCTGCAGAAAATGCAGCAATTTTATTACGAGCTGTTGTGTGAAGAATATTTAATTGTTTCATGTTCTTTATCCTGATTAAGATTAAAACTCCCACAAATGACCCCTCTTTCATGAAGAAACTTAAAGAGATATTTTGGATCAGCCCAAGTTCTTAGTTTTCCTCTTTGTGTAAGTAATGTATATTTATTTGGCTTTCCGGTGATTGGATCATCGGAAATAAACGTGAAATACCATTCCCTTTCTGAAAGCATCACGACTGTAATCTCACGTGCTGCTTTTTGACTAAATGCTATATCAACGCTGTTTTGTTCTATCATTTTCATTATCTTTGCCCTCAATTAGAAGAGATTTTGTTCAATCTTACTAATTAGAGCTTTAACATTTTCTTATCTACCTTTCATTATAATATCCTATCAAATTTCTGGAGTTTCGTGAAAATATCAGTCCTCACTCCAGCGATCTTCTCGATGAAGAAAAATCTTCAGCGGAAAAAGCATCGCGGGCGCTACTTTCTTTATGTGTAAATGCATCTTCTTCTCCTTTTGAAGAGAGAGAAAGAGAATCTACTTTAGTTGTCTGTTCTGGTTCTTCTTTTTTAAGCTTTACAGGCTCCTGCAAGTCTTCATTTTCTCGTACAGCAGCTTTTACTCCAACATATGAAGTAACTTTTTGCATACGGGTGTGGCTTGAGTTTTCTGTATTGTAAAAATTCAGCACAGACTGCAAAGTCGCTTTTTCAAAGATGCACTTTGATGTTGTTTGTTGATAGCAGTAAGTTAAAGCACTTTGTGCAGCTGTAAGATTTCTGCAAAAATCAAATGCATCAAAAAGAGAAAACAATTTCATATTTCCAACATCAATTTGCCCTAAAATTATGTTAAAATTATGTCCACGCTGTTCAGCTGTTGTGATTGTTTTCTTAAGCTGAGATGATTGATAGAACAAGTTATCTTTATCATCTGTTACATAGACATTGTCCCGCGCTTCTTGTTCGGCGATAACTGAAAATGTTATGGGAGGCGTATTGGATATGTATGCAGCAGCAAAAAATGTGAAATCTGGAACAATCATTAGCAATACACCTTATTATAAAGAATTTTATTAATACAAATGCTAATTCTGTGTTGTGCTTTTTCTCGTTGTCTTTTGATTTTATAAATTTGCAGAATGAGATTGTTTAGCTTAGAATATTCCTTGTGATTATTGCTTTGTTTTCTTCTAAGAATATTTCTAATATATGCGAATATCCAACCAACAAGATAAAAGTGTGGAATAAAATAGAGCACATTACGCCAACCAATATTATTCGAATCACGAAGAAAGGCGCTGCTTTTAAAAAATAATAATCTTTGATACTGTATTGAAGCTGCTTGTTTTATATAATCCTCTAGTTGCAAAAATCTTTTCAAAAAAAATTTATACGAAGTAAAAAGCCGTTGTGTATGAGGGGAGGTTTTCTTGTCATAATGAACTACACTATCATTATACAGAGAGGGCTTGTTCTTTGTTGCGTATTGCCATAACTTATAGAGGGACGATTTATATTTACTTTTGACTACTGATTCATAAGATTCAGAGAGGTGTGATGGCGCTTGAGCACTGCATTTAGTAGTTTCAGCAATTGAACTGAAAAAAGATGCAGTGGTGGTAATTGATATACCAATAAACAGCTCTTTGTGGTTCAAAGCACATCTCCGTCAAAGTGATATATGTATCGTAATTTTAATTTCGATAATAAATAGACAGAAATTGTCTATAATTGTGTTTAAAATATGGCAAAAAGAAATTCTTTTTTGCAAGGGGAGTAATTAAGGTGAATGATCTCAAAAATATGAATTTTGATGAGCTACAAGAGATGCGTACACAAATCGATGTGGAATTAAAAAAACGGCAAGCAAAGGAAAAGCAAAATGCGCGACGAAAAATTCTTGAAATTGCTAATGCCCATGGAATTGATATCGCTGATCTTGTGAGCAAAGAGCGCCATTATAGAAATCCCAATAACCAATGGGAATTATGGAATGGGCGTGGACGTAGACCTAAGTGGATTAAAGAGTGGTTGGAGAATGGGTATACACTTGATGAACTCGAAGTAACGTAACACGTGTGCGATCTTTACAAGATAAGGGAATACCAAGGAATGTAAATGCAAGAAGTATGCTCTTTTGGGTAATTTAATTGTATAAATATACTGAACGAATATATTAAAGTATTGAGTTACCAAATACAATGATAGGGAGCGTGAACAATTTATTTAAATGCAAAAGGTCTTGTTGTCATAATCTGGCAAGAATAATGATGATGCCAGATTGGAATATTGTAATTGCTTTTGGCATGTGAGAGAGGGGGGATATTTTACTTCTTTTTATCGTTTCATTAACGTTGCTCTTTTTAGTCTATGTAAATAAATAGTTTTATTGTTTATTTACAAAAATGGTCGAAATGAGAATAATTTATTGCATAGGGATTTTAACTCAATATGTAAAATGATAATTTTATCAATTAATATGTTAATAAATTAGCATACTTATATTTTTGAAATACTGTTCTGTAGAACAAGCCTGATGTTATAGATTTTGTTTGGTATTTTTTCTGTAAGATTATATATGAGGCATTTACTTTATTTATCGTTCGTTTAGTTGAGATGAGTGAGTGTGTAGAAAATGGAAAATTTCTATGGCTGTTATGGGTTTTATAGAATTTATGACATATTTCTGAGCGTTTGTGATTAAAATTCATTTATGAGCGTTTATGAATAATGAATAAAGAGTGTATTTGAAAATAAAAGGATTGGATCATTTCTATTGCGGTTTATCTTCTTTTATGGTGTGAAATAGGGGGGTATGCAGGTTTACAATTGTGTGTGATGGTATAGAGTACGGAATACTTTGTTATATATTGGAATATTTTTTCTAAAATATTTTTTCTAAAGTCGTGTGGTATTCCACAATAAGTTAAAGAGTTTGTCTGAGAAGCAGAATGCCCCAAACGGAATACATTTATGTTTCCAATTTACGCGCTTTTTTAAAAGAAAATTTTTCAATGCAACTAAGCTTATTTTATGGCGCTTCTCATGAATAGTATAACGTAAAAGCCCCTATGATCATATAAAATTCATTGTACACCACCATTTTTACTTCAATAAAAAGTATAAGCCGGCGTCCTTATACACTTTACTCGCCTCCAATATTGCTAAAGTCCTTAGTTCTTGAGAGAGGGAGGCTTTTGTCGCTTTGTTTAATTGTTTTATTTATACGACACTTTCGCTTGTGATGTGCAAGCGAATGATTTTGATTGCTTCAACATGAGAGAGATTTGAAATAAGGGTATTTTATGATCTTTAGATTTCTCACTCAATATGAGAACAATGAACTTATTATTATAAATAAAAGTGTTGTGTGCTAAAAAGTCTTGTTTATTTTATTATGCCGTGAAATGGCTTCTTTTAAGGTGTGGTGATATAAAGCAACAACCTCTCTGAGATATTAAACGTTTTTTCAGTGTATGGTGAATATTCTTAGAATGTAGCTTGCTTGTCGAGTTTAATGTTAAGTGAAATATGGGAGGAGGAAGTCAAGAAAAAATTACTCGACAGGAATCCGGTTTGTAAACAGATTGGATGAGATAGGAATTTTTTGTTCTTTGAAGGAGGAAGGCAAAGGTTGTAAAAAAAGTGAAATAGTATGAATTTTTGCTTAAAGTGGGAAGCCGCGTAGAAGACGTGGGGCATTTGGAGAGAGTCCGGCAGCTTCTTGAATGAAGTATTTTTTTATTTTTGGTGCTTGATTAATGATTCCAAGGCCGGTATCGCGGAGCATCCGTAAAAGAAGGCTATCATTAGAAAAGAGTTTATTAAGCCAATCATTGCTTAAAGCCATACGGACAATTTCAAAACGTCTCCAGCTTTGATAGCGCTCTAAAGCCGTGAGGGAGCCAATGTCAAGACCTAGTCGTGCTGTTTCAATAATCACTTCAGCCAGCGCAGCGCTATCGCGTAATCCTAAATTGAGTCCTTGTCCTGCAATGGGGTGGATGGTATGGGCGGCATCGCCAACGAGAGCAAAACGTGGTTTAACGCATTGACGTGTTAAAGAAAGACTCAAAGGAAAAGCTTGACGTTCGCCATCCCAAGAGAGTTTGCCTAATCGATGGCCAATGCGTCTTTCGAGTTCTGTTTCAAAAATAAGTGTATCAGCTTTGAGATAATATTGCGCAGTTTTATGATCTTCATTCCACACAATGGCGGATCGGTTGCCTTTGAGAGGGAGAAGAGCAAAAGGACCGGCAGGTAAAAAATGTTGAATTGCTTGACCATTATGGGGTTTTTCATGTTCAACTGTGCAGATGATTGCTGTTTGTTTATAGGGATGAGAAAAATTTTTCAGACCAGCTTTTTGGCGTAATTTCGAATGGGCTCCGTCAGCTGCAATAAGCAATTTTGTTTGCCAAACCTCTTCATTATTTAAAGTGACGGTTGTATGTTGATCTTCTTGATGAAAATCAATGACACGGGTGTTTGTAATAACAGGGATATTGAGACCTTTGACACGTTTTTTTAAAGTGTTGATGAGTTCTCTATGCTCTACCATAGCAGCAAAGGGCTCGCCGGGATTAATGTCGCCTTCAAAGGTTAAAAGAGTGGGTTTGACAGGATCATTTGTGCTTGTATCTGTGATGATCATTGAATGAATGGGTTGCGCATAGAGTTTTATAGATTCCCAACATTGTAATTGTTTTAACATACGAATAGAAGCAGCAGCAAGGGCAATGGTTCGTATGTTAGAAGCAGCGGGATCTCCTTGTGGAGCAGCATCAACGATTTTTATTTTCAGATTAGGGGCTGTTTGCTTGAGTGCTATCGCTAGGGTTAAACCGACAGCTGCCCCCCCTGCAATGAGCAGATCACATTGTTTAGTTTTATGAGATTTAATTTTTTTATTGGGTTGTACATTTTTATTGCGATTAGAACACACAATACTTCTTCCATTGTTTATAGTTTGCTTTCTTTTAAAAAGAATATCTTTTTACATTGCTAAAATATCTTAACCTTTACTTTTCTCTCTGCTTTACAAAAACGAGGTTTCTTTTTAGCGCCAATCTGATGACAGATTGGTTTTTCAGAGTTTTTCTGCTTAATCATTTATGTGATTCATCTTACAGATTTATCGGATAAGCTTTTTTAAATATCTTCTTCAATTCTTTTTACACTTGGTTGATAAAAAAGAAAACTAAAAATAAACAAAGATGGTTGTGTATTTTTTTAGTTGTGTGAGTTTCTTCAGTATGCTTGTCCTGAAAGGGGCCATTTCGTTAGTATGATAGATAAAAATTGTGGTCATTCGTGATGGTTAAAACAGTATTCATATTTTGCCGTTATCATGGTGTAGCGTAAAAAATATTATTTGTTTAGGAAGGTGCCTATAGCACCCATGTAACACTTTACACATGAGGTGTTTTTTGGTTGATCGTTTGATAAATATTCAGGGAGAGCTTTTTGTGCGCCTTATGAACGATTGTCTCTTAGGGTGGTGGGTATATGAATGATATGAAGTGGTTAGAAGGTAGAACGCGCTAGATAAGAAGTCGGATTGTTTACAGGCGATTTGTTTACAAATCGGCACAGAGTTTAAGCTTCATTCTTTTTTAAGAGAGAGAGGGAGTTATAACTCTTTAAAATATGAAAGTTTTGTATTTGGAATTGATAGATGCACCGAAGTTCTTCTCCTTATGATTCATTAGAAGTGCGAAATTCTCAAGGTTCGCGTCTTATTGAGATGTTTTTACGTCAGATAGGAGTATTTATTGGGCTCGGGCTTTTGGGCTTTATTATTTTTTGTGTGTTTGCTTTGGCGACGTGGAATGTTGCGGATCCATCTTTAACCCATGCAAGTACAAATGAGGTTACAAACCTTATGGGGTGGATGGGGGCAATTTTTTCAGATTTTATTATGCAGTTTTTTGGCTTGGCAAGTCTTTCTGTTTTGTTGCCACCGTTATTTTGGTCTTTTCTCTTGTTGGCGCAAAAGAATATCTACAATTTGACTTTGCGCTTTTTTTTATGGGTGCTATCAACGATTTGTTTTTTAATTGCTTTTGCCCTTATGTCACCTGTTGCTTCTTTTACTTATTGGCCATTGCCAATGGGATTGGGAGGGGTTTTAGGAGATAAAGTTTTAAGTGTTGCTTCTTCAGTCTTTCCTCTTTTTCTTTCTCCTCCTTACACGGTGTTTTTCAGTGTTGTTTTTATTCTTTTAGGTTTTTTCACCGCTGCTTTTGCTGGTAATGTGATATGGCGGCGTCGAACAAAGAAAAGAAAAGAAAAAAGCATTCCAAAAGACGAAATCGTTAATCCAGTCTTTGAGTTGGAAGAAGATACGGAATATGCCGCAGAGGAGGATCGTGAAAATCATGGTTTTTTTGCGACAACTTGTGGCGCTCTTTTGCATCTTTTTTATTTTTTACAAGCGCGTTTTTTTCGTTTATTCTGTTTCAAAAGGCGTTTTCAGAGTAAAGGGCAAGGAAAGCCATTTGATCGGATTGAGCCAACTTTTTTAGGTGAAAAAGTAAAGTGTGAGGAAAATCAAAATAAAGCCTATGTTTCTCCTGTTAAAAATCGAAAGTCTTTAACAGCTTCTTCAAAGGGTGGTTTTGTTCTTCCTCTTGTAGATTATCTTTCGGTTCCACCACCGTCTGTTAAGGATGCAAAACTTTCTCCTGCTGTTTTAAGAGCAAATTCTCAGGAGCTTGAAGGGGTTTTGTTAGATTTTGGGGTCAAAGGAAAAATTATAGATGCTTGTCCTGGACCGGTGGTAACTTTGTATGAATTTGAACCGGCTGCAGGCATTAAGTCTTCCCGTATCATTGGTTTGGCAGATGATATTGCACGCTCGATGCGTGCGATTTCGGCGCGTGTTGCGGTGGTTCCAGGACGTAATGTTATTGGAATAGAACTGCCTAATGCAAAGCGTGAGATGGTTTATTTACGAGAAATGTTGCAGGCGCAAGAATTTATTGACAGCAAAGCAAAGCTAGGACTTGCTTTGGGTAAGACAATCGGGGGGGAAGCTGTTGTTGCAGATTTAGCAAAAATGCCCCATCTTTTGGTTGCTGGTACAACAGGATCGGGAAAGTCTGTTGCTATCAATACAATGATTTTATCATTGCTTTATCGTATGACACCTGAACAATGTCGTCTCATTATGGTGGACCCGAAAATGCTTGAGCTTTCGGTTTACGATGGCATTCCCCATTTATTAACACCCGTGGTGACAGATCCTAAAAAAGCCGTGATTGCTTTAAAGTGGGCTGTTCGTGAAATGGAAGAACGCTATAGTAAAATGTCAAAACTAGGCGTTCGTAATATTGATGGGTTTAATGCACGTCTTAGGGAAGCTGCAAGTCAGGGAGAGACAATGGTGCGGACAATTCAAGTTGGATTTGATCGCGAGACTGGTGAGCCTCTTTATGAAACGGAAACACTTGATTTTAGTCCTATGCCCTATATTGTTGTCATTATTGATGAAATGGCTGATTTGATGATGGTTGCTGGTAAAGATATTGAAGGAGCGGTTCAACGTTTAGCACAAATGGCACGTGCTGCCGGTATCCATGTAATTATGGCGACACAGCGTCCTTCCGTCGATGTTATTACTGGGACGATCAAAGCCAATTTTCCTACACGTATTTCTTTTTCTGTGAGTTCAAAAATTGATAGCCGAACAATTTTAGGCGAACAGGGGGCCGAGCAATTATTGGGACAAGGAGATATGCTCTTTATGATGGGAGGAGGACGTATTCAGCGTGTGCATGGGCCTTTTGTTGCGGATGATGAAGTGGAGCAGGTTGTTGCGCATCTCAAAGAGCAAGCACGACCTGATTATTTAGAAACAATTACGCAAGAAGTTGAAGAGGATGGTGCTGATGTTTCTTTGTCTTCTCCTTCAGAAGATGATCCCTATAGTCAAGCTGTTGCTATTGTGCTTCGTGATCGTAAGGCTTCAACCTCTTATATTCAACGCCGTTTAGGCATTGGTTATAACCGCGCTGCGACATTGATTGAGAGGATGGAAGAAGAAGGTATTATTAGTCCAGCAAATCACGCAGGGAAACGAGAAATTTTAGTGCCTGCTGAAGAAGAGCGCTTTTGAAAAATCTTTATAGTTGTTTTTTATAATACCTTATAAAATAAGTGTTTATCCTATTGTATCGTAGAAAGTCTGCATTTTCATATACCAGCTCTCAATTTGCGATAGCTCCTTGGTACTTAAGACTCCTTATAAGGGGATTCTTTATCTTATATAACTTTTATCCATACACCAACCTTGCTTGTAATGTGCAAGCAAATGATTTGAATTGATTTAATATGAGAGAGTATGTGATGAGAGAATCTTATTGTATTTGGCGTTATGATTTAAGTTAAAAAGATAAATTGTTATAAATCAATATCTTGGTATAAAATAATGTCATTGCGAGTGTAGAGGGGGTAAAAGCATGTAAGGTTTGGTATTTAAGTGTCTTTTTAAGTGCGCTCTAAATATTTAGGGCAAGGCTGATCTGTCGAGTCTTAATATAAATGAATTATATGGGGTGGGAAGCTAAGTGAAATTTGCTAAACTCCAAACTGTTTACAGAGTGGTTCGGATGAAGATTTTTATTCTTTTGGGTGGGAAGGAAGTCAAAAAAGCATTTTTGACACTTAAAAGAGCTTTCAGGTTCGCGAGTAATATGTTTAGTCCTTAATCCATTATGTCTTGACTATAATTTATGTTGCTTCATAGATTAGGGGTGGGAAAGAATATATTATGCGTTTAGAAAATCAGCAGAAAAGCAGGAAAATTTGATGATTTCGGAAACTTAAACGCAGACTGGTTATTTGGAAACGATACCGCAAGAAATAAAAAAGGATGTTTCTTTAGCTTTTTCTTTAGCAGATGATTCCTATTGTCAAGCTGTTGCTATTATGCTTCGTGATCGTAAGGCTTCAACTTCTTATATTCAATGTTGTTTAGGCATTGGTTATAATCGTGCCGCCACATTGATCGAAAGGATGGAAGAAGAAGGCACCATTAGTCCAGCTAATGATATGGGTAAGCGAAAAGTTTTGGAGACTGTCGAAGAAGAATACTTTTAAAAATCTTTTGATATTTTTTTCAAACAATATCTTTATCTTATAAAGAAGGGTATTTATTCGTCGTTGATCACTTAAGTTATGAATTATAAAGTCAATTAAGTATTGCTTGGGAGCATTTTTTATGAAAACGTCTTTTTTACTGCAAAGAAGAGTCTTTGGGTTGGTGGGAATTATTATCTTTTGGTGTTTAACTGTTCCTGTTTTTTCGCAAGCATCTAATAAAGTGATAAAGGCGCAAAATGTTGTGAATCACTTTGCGGCAATCAAAACAATGACAGGTGATTTTATTCAGTTTAGTCCAAAGGGAAAAATGTCTCAGGGGACATTTTATTTAGAGCGCCCAGGGAAAATTCGTTTCATTTACAAAAAAATGCCTTTACAGATTATTTCAGATGGCCAATTTGTGGGTATTAACAATCGGGCTTTGAATACTTGGAACTTTTCACAACTTTCGCAAACGCCAATGAAATTTTTGTTGGATGATAAAATTGATGTATCTTCTGGGCGCTTGTTCGCATTTCGCGAAGATCCAGGGGCTGTAACGATTGTTCTGCGTGATAAAACGATTGGGGCAGGGCAAATAAGGATGGTTTTTGATTCTAAAGGCTCTGCTTTGCGACAGTGGACAATTGTTGACCAACAAAATTTGGAAACTACTGTGCAGATTATGAATGTGCGGACAGACGTCCGGTTCGCTAATGGGATGTTTGCACTTCCTTCGAAGAAATGAAGAAAGAGTGTTACGTCATTGGGATTAAAACAAATGTTCTTTCGTATTGCGACTTGGAATATTAATTCTATTCGTTTGCGTCTTGCACAGGTTTTTCAGTATTTGGAACTCTTTTCCACAGATGTTTTGTGTCTACAGGAAACAAAATGTCCAGATGCTTTATTTCCAGTGGAGGCTTTTGAAGCAGCGGGTTATAAGCATATCGCATTGAGTGGACAAAAATCTTATAACGGGGTGGCTATTGTTTCTCGTTTGCCTTTTAAAAAGGTAGAAAAACGTTTTTTTTGTCAAAACCAAGATTGCCGTTATATCTCAGTTATTGTGGAAGCCCATGGGAGAAGCTTGCGGATTCATAATTTTTATGTTCCTGCTGGGGGAGATATCCCTGATGCTGATGTGAATGAAAAGTTTCGTCATAAGCTTGATTTTTTAGAAGGAATGTCCTCCATTCGTGCGGATCAAGGCGATGGTCTTTCTTCTCTTTTGGTGGGAGATTTAAATATTGCTCCTTTGGCAGAGGATGTTTGGTCTCATCAGCAATTGTTGAAGGTTGTAAGCCATACTCCCATTGAAACCGAGCGTTTACAGGATTTGTGTTGTCAAGGTGGATGGGTTGATCTGATGCGGTTGCATATTCCTGTTCCTACCAAGCTTTACACATGGTGGAGTTATCGTGCTCGCGATTGGGCATTTACCGATTATGGGCGGCGGCTTGACCATGTTTGGTCTTCTCAAGATTTAGCCCCTTTTGTTGTAGATCTTTCGATTTTTCGTGATGCGCGCGGATGGGAACGTCCTTCAGATCATATTCCTGTGCAAACTGTATTTGATTTTTCACGTCAAGTTTGAAATAAGAGGTAAATAAAGTATTAATATTAAATAATGATTCTGAAAGAATGCGGGAGACTGGATGTATATCAGAAATCTCAAATGGGGCGCTTCTCGTGGATTATTTTTTAGTGTCTTGTTGTGTTTGCTTTTGTCAGGATGTATGGTTGGTCCTAATTACCAGAAAACATCTTTTCGTGTTCCAGCAGTTTGGGGAGAAAAATCTGCACAGACTGCAGGGCAGCCCATTGCGCTTGCCGGATGGTGGCGGCATTTGAATGATCCTGTTCTAGATGCGTTAATGGATTACGCGATTTCTGGAAATAATAATGTTGCTGTTGCCAAAGCTCGGGTACGTGAGGCGCGTGCGGGTTTAGGACAGGTTGTGGGAACTCTTTTGCCAAATGTGTCCAATTCAATTTCAGGAACCCGTAGTCGTTCTGGACAGTCTGATGCATTGTTCAACCAGTATAGTAGTGGTTTTGATGCAAGCTGGGAGCTTGATTTTTTTGGTGGGCATAAACGTGCGGTTGAAGCGGCGCGTTATGGCCTTGATGCGGCTGTGGAAGATATGCGCGCTACCATGGTGACATTACTGGGAGATGTGGCAACAAATTATGTGCAAATGCGTGGCTGGCAACAAAAGTTGTTTATTGTGCGGCAAATTGCTGTATCACAACGTAAAACTTATGAACTGATGCGCGCTAGATTAACAGCTGGTGATGTTTCTGAGCTTGATGTTTCAAATGCGCAAGCACAAATGGCAAATACAGAAGCAGATATATCACAGATGGAAGCGAATTTAGCAATGAGCGTTCATCGCCTTTCTGTCTTAACTGGTCGTGTGCCTACGGCATTGAAGGATCTTTTACAAAAAAATGCTAAGCATGCAAAGATTCCACAACCACGCTGGCCGATACCAGCAGGAATTCCAGCCGATATTTTGTTAACACGTCCAGATTTGCGACGGGCAGAGCGTCAATATGCGCAAGCGACAGCACGGATTGGTCAACGTGAAGCAGATCGTTATCCATCACTTACTTTAACAGGTAATATTTCGACAGCAGCAACGGCAATTGATCAATTATGGAAAAATTCAACGATTGGCTGGTCTTTTGGACCTGGTCTTCGTTTTCCTCTTTTTAATGGAGGTCAGGTCGAGGCTTCTATTGCGGTAGCGCGCGCGCAGCGTGATCAAGCTTTTATTACTTATCGAGCTGCTGTGTTGGAAGCTTTAGAAGATGTAGAAAATGCGCTTGTAAGATTAACGAAGGAACATCAACGCTTAGAAAAGCTAATCGTTGCGAATAAAGCTTCTCTTCATTCCTTAAAACTTTCACGGAACCTTTTTGAGAATGGAAATACTAGTTTTCTTGAATTGTTAAATGCTGATCGCTCTTATTATTCTGCACAAATGGCGCTTAAAGATAGCCGTGTTTCTTTGGTTACGCAATATATCACGTTGATGAAAGCATTGGGGGGGGGCTGGGATGGCGTTGTTGATGTATCGCGTCCAGAAGTCGTTGATAATGCACCTCGTTCGCGTGCAAAGGTAGGGAAATGAAAAAAAACTTACTCAAAAATTTCATTACAAAACACAAAAAACTTTCCTTCTTTTTAACTGCTATATTTCTCATTCTCTTGCTGTTATGGTTACGTTCTGTTTTTTTTGGAACATCTACTCCAACTTATATAACAGCGGTGGTGAAACGTGGGGATATTGAGGAAAGTGTTTTAGCTTCTGGTCTTGTACGTCCTTACCGGTTGGTGGCTGTTGGTGCGCGAGCAACAGGGCGTGTGGTGTCAATGCATGTTTCCCCTGGGAGTGTTGTGAAAGAAGGCGATCTCTTGGCAGAAATTGATCCTACAGATCAGGAAAATGATTTAAAAAGAAAAAAAGCAGCATTATCGCATTATTATGCGAGTTTGGTAGAACAAGAAGCCTATCTTTCTCTTGCACAGAAAAATTTAGAGCGTCAGAAAAAAATGATTGAAACACGGGCGATTTCACGGGCGAACCTCGATGAGGCTGCGACACAGGTGAAAATACGCGAGGCGCAAATTGAACAACTTCGTCAGCAGATTGTGCAAGCACAAATTGATGTGGAGAGTGCAGAGGTTAATTTAGGTTATACACGCATCACTGCCCCTGCAGCGGGAACGGTTTTGGCAACAGTTGTGGAAGAAGGGCAGAATGTGAATGCGGTTCAGTCGGCGCCAACAATTGTTATTTTGGGTGATTTATCAAAGATGACGATTAAGGCGCAAATCTCAGAAGCAGATATTCTTAAAGTCCGAGCTGGACAACCACTTTATTTTACAGTTTTAGGTAATTCACAGCGTCGTTATGAAGGCGTTTTAGAAAAAGTAGAGCCGGCTCCTGAAACAATTCGTGCTGATGTGAGTATTAATCCTGGTATGGTGAGTGGTTCTAGTGCTTTAATATCATCGGCTATCTATTACAATGGAATTCTACATGTTGATAATGCGGACAATTTTTTGCGAACCTATATGACTGCTCAAGTTCATATTATCTTAGGGCGCGCACAGAATGTCTTGTTGGTTCCAAGTAATGCTTTACGCGATGAGACAAGAGAGCGTAAAGCATGGGTTTCTGTTTTGGTGGGGGAAAATAAGTTGGTTACTAAACAGGTGAGCGTTGGGTTGAATAATAAGGTTATGGCAGAGATTATTTCAGGACTTAACGAGGGTGATGTCGTCGTCACCAGTTCGTCTGATGGATTGATGCCCGAGTCTTCTAACATGCATAGCGAAGACGAGAGTTAAAGCATGAGCACAAATCAAGCAGATGCTGTCTTCGTCTTGGAAAATATTGTGCGCAAATTTCCTGCGGGCGAAGCGTTTGTTACCGTTTTGAAAAACATCAATCTTACCATTAAACGTGGTGAAATGGTGGCAATTGTAGGTGCTTCCGGTTCAGGTAAATCTACCTTGATGAATATTTTAGGCTGTCTTGACCGCCCAACTTCTGGCCGTTATTGGATCTCTGGTAAAGAAATAGCTTCCCTTTCTGCGGATGAATTGTCGGCTTTGCGACGTAATCATTTTGGTTTTATTTTTCAGCGTTACCATTTGTTGAATGAATTGACAGCTCTTGGTAATGTTGAAATTCCGGCTATTTATGCGGGAAGTGCCGTGGAAGCAAGGAAACAGCGGGCACAGGATCTTTTAACACGTTTGGGCATGGGTGATCGGATAAATCATCGTCCAAATCAGCTGTCCGGTGGTCAGCAACAACGTGTTTCTATTGCTCGGGCGCTCATGAATAATGCGGAGGTCATTCTTGCAGATGAACCAACTGGTGCATTGGACAAAAAGAGTGGGCAAGAAGTATTGCATATTTTGGATGAACTTCATCAAGAGGGACGTACTATTATCATTGTAACCCATGATATGCAGGTGGCTGAAAGAGCAGAGCGTATTATCGAAATTAGTGATGGGGAAATTATTGCTGATAAGCGGTCAAGGGTTGCAAAAACAAAAGTTGGTGGAAAATCTCTTCAGGAACAACAAAATCTAAAAGGCCAACAAAAACTAGGCTTTTTTCGTTCTTTTGTTGAGCGATTCCGTGAGGCGTTTGTGATGGCTCTGTTGGCAATGAATGCACATCGCATGCGGACTTTTCTAACAATGCTTGGGGTGATTATCGGTATTGGGGCGATTATTGCTATGGTGGCTTTAGGGAATGGTACACGAGAGAAAATTCTGGAAAATTTTAAAAGTTTGGGTGCTAATACATTAACCATTTTTCCTGGCAAAAGTTTTTCTGATCCACAAGCAGAAAAAATAACCAGTTTGGTTGAAGCTGATGCAGAAGCCTTGTCTGGGTTACCTTATGTTTCTGGTGTAACACCTCAGATTTCAACAAGCTCAAAAGTGCGTTTTGGTGCAGTTGAAGTCAATGCTGTCATTGTGGGGGTGGGAGAACAATTCTTTCAGATACAGGGGCTTAAAGTTTTCAAAGGACAGTTTTTTGATCAAAAAAGTGTCCATGATCGGGCGGTTGATCTCGTGATTGAAAAAGAAGCATTGTCTGTTCTTTTTCCCCATAGCCATGAAAGCCCTCTTGGCAAAGTGGTGCATGTGGGTAATGTTCCAGCGCGTATTATTGGTGTTGTTGATTCGCAAAATCACGCAAATGGAAATGCATCAAATACATTACAGCTTTATTTGCCCTATACAACAGTGCAAACGCGTTTTCTTGGTACAACAGAAGTTCGTGCAATTACTGTTAGGATTGCTGATGATGTCGATTCACATTTAGCGGAAAACATGGTGAAACGTTTTCTCATTATGCGGCATGGTGGAGAAGATTTTTTCATTAGAAATTCAGAATTCTTTCGTGAACGTATCATGGAGAGTACACATATCTTAACACTTTTAATTTCTTCAATTGCAGCGATTTCCCTGATTGTAGGTGGTATTGGGGTGATGAATATTATGCTGGTCACCGTTTCTGAGCGGATCAATGAAATTGGTGTGCGTATGGCAGTTGGTGCACGCCAAAGTGATATTTTGCAGCAGTTTCTCATTGAAGCGGTGTTGGTTTGTGTCATTGGTGGTGGTTTGGGGATCTTGCTTGGGCTTTCTATCGGTGGCTTGTTTCTTCTGTTTAAGGCACCTATCCATCTTATCTATACCATTGAATCGATCATTATGTCTCTTACTTTTTCAACCCTCATAGGAATATGTTTTGGCTTTTCTCCAGCGCGGCAAGCTTCACGGCTTGACCCTGTTGTCGCTCTTTCACGCGATTAAGCTTTATCAATTGGGGCATGTTTGTTCGTGATGCTTTCCACTGGATGAAGCATTTATGAAGCGAAACATGAATGGAAAAAGTTTGGCATTATTTGCTGCTCTATTTTAGAAAACGCTTTGTTCATTAAGTGGAGCGTACCACTAGAGGTGAACGTTTTATAGGGCACCCCATCATGTGAGATATGGTAGGCATATAAGCCTTATTGAGGCATTAAATGTTTTGAGAATGCATGATGAATATTTTTAAATCTTTCTTGTCGAGTCTTATGGAAGTAAATCCTATTAAGGAGAAGTTAAATGGAACCCGTTAGAATGAGATTGCTTGCAGACTGAATTTTGTTAAAAATTCTCGTCTTCTGAGATGTGAAGAGGAGAACAAATGAAATATACTGCGCGACGATTCTTAAGATTTAATCTAAAAAGAGGCGGGGGAAGTGAATAGTATATTTGCTAACAAACAAAAGAACAAAAAAGAAGGTTGATGCCAAAAACAGCTTAAACCTCCGTTCTTCCAAAAAAATGAACTGATATCGAGATAGTTGAGCAGTTTAAGAGGTTTCGTTTAGTCTTTTTAAGATTTTCGGAAAAGAGGTTATGAGGATTTCTCACTTTTAGTTTTGCAGAGGGTGGTGCAAATTATAGGTGTTTAGGTTTATGCAAATAAATTATGATCGTGCTCAAGTTTTAAAATGTGACCTAAGACACAGCCATTTTCTGTTCCTTTATGCGAGTAACTTAGCTTTCTTTAGAATATTTTGTTTAAGGCATCGCTTTTTTCTGCCTTATCTCATGATTTTGAAGCTGAAGGATAAACAAGCCATTTGAGTTTCTAGGGTAAGGATGCCGTCAGATACTCGGTAGGGGGCGTGATCTTAAGAACTAATACCGTGAGATGCGGGTTTGATTTCATGAGTTTGGTGAGGAAGACAAAAAGTTTGAGAGGCGGATAGCTTCTTATTTTGAATGATGTATGAATGAAAAGGGTTTTCATTCATTGAATAAAGAATAAGCTCATATTCAGCAGGTGTGAGATGAAGTAAGAGCATCGTAATACCAAGCTGCAGTTATGTTGCTAAAGAATATAATGGCCGCTAGTGATGAGCAATGGTATGTCTAGTTGGTATGGTATTCTCCCTCCTGCTACAAGTCCGATACGGAGCGCCATTGTGTTGCACATTGACACTCTTGTTTTAAAGAAACCTTTCTCAAGGTATCCAAGCCTATTTTGCGACGCTGTTCATGGTAAATCTATTGAGCACCTCCATCTTTACGCTTATGAAGTAATAAGCCGGACACCATCATTATATTTGCCAGCTCGTGGGTGTTGCGATAGACCTTGCATTAAGACGGTTCATAAGAGCCATTTTTAGTCATTTCTTGTACAGTTTTTCTCCACACACTCATCCCGCTTGTGATGTGCAAGCGGGTGGTTTTGATTGATTCAAGATAAACAGATTTGAAATGAGAAAATCTTACGTTATTCAGAGTTCTAATTTAATATGAATGACGCTATATTATCATTATAAATCAATATATTGTACATATAAAAAAGAATTCTAAAACCACCCGCTATAAAGTATAAGAAGCGAATAATTAATCTACGAAAGAACAAAAGACAAAAAAATATTTCAAAAATCAATATTTTGAATATCACAACTAATATTTTGCGTATTTATAGTGAAATTATATGCATGATCGTTCGTAAAATGCGCTGTTTTGTGTGTGGAGTTTCTTCCTTGGTATCTTGTGTGTTCGCAGGTGTCCTATCCATTTCCTCCTCTCATTCTTAAGCTAAATCCTAAAATTATTGCGCACTTTATTGTGTATTCTTAACAAAAGGCAAAAAATATTTTCAAAATCATCACGCCTTACCGTTTATTTCCATAGGGATATAGACATCAATAAATGCATCATATGATTTGGGGGATACTCAAAAAGATCAAAAGATTCTCTCTTGTTGATTTAATTAAGCATAGAAGAAATGTCTTAAAATCAAGCAATTTTAAGCTTTTTTAAGTTTTTTGGGTAGAACAAGAGGCATTGACGAATTGGTTTAGATTCGATAGTTGAAGGTATTTTTCATTGGGGAGAAGCATGACGCTGCAATCGCTTTTACAGACATATCGTGATGAAGCGCGTACCGAACGAGATAAAGGTACATATTTTGAGCGTTTTGCTCTTGCTTATCTGATACATGATCCTCTTCAGTCTGGGTGTTATGAGAAGGTTCAAACCTTTAAAGATTGGGCTCGTGAAAATGCTTGGGATGGTCGGGATACCGGTATTGATCTTGTGGCAAAGCTTCGTGATGAAGAGGGATTTGCAGCAATCCAATGTAAATTTTATGATGCAGCTTATCGGATTAGAAAAGCAGATATTGATAGTTTTATTTCGGCATCAGGGAAAGCTCCATTCAAGCGGCGTGTTATTATAGATAGTACTGAAAGTACTTGGAGTGATAACGCTGAAACAATGATACGGGGGCAGGATATTCCTGTTATACGGATTAATCTTTCCGATATACAACAAAGTCCGATCCGTTGGGAAACTTTTGCAGCCCAGGGCAAAGTTGTTTTGGAGGATAAAAAGAAGTTGCGTCCACATCAATTGGAAGCATTGCGTGATGTGCGTGCTGGGCTTGCTCAAGCAGATCGGGGGAAGCTTATTATGGCTTGTGGTACTGGTAAGACATTTACCAGTCTTAAAATTGCTGAGGATTTGGCGGGTGAAGGCAAGTTTGTTTTGTTTCTTGTTCCTTCCTTGGCACTGATGTCACAGACGGTTCGTGAATGGACAACGGATGCAGGAATCGGATTGAGATCTTTTGCTGTTTGTTCCGATACACAAGTAGGAAAGCGTCGTAAAAATAGTGATGATGTTGCTGAAATTGATGTGTTTGATCTTGCTTTTCCGGCGACAACCGATGCTGCTAAATTTGCAGAACAGGTGGCGAAGAGTGTTGCAGATAAGATGACCGTGGTGTTTGCAACCTATCAATCTATTCAGGTGATTGCGGATGCTCAGAAAAACTATGGTTTGCCAACATTTGATCTTATCATTTGTGATGAAGCGCACCGTACAACAGGGGCAACGCTGGTGGGCGAGGATGAATCCAATTTTGTTAAGGTGCATTCTAATGATGTTATTTGCGCCAAGAAACGCCTTTATATGACAGCGACACCACGCATTTTTGGTGATAACGCAAAAAGTCGCGCGAATGAAGTTAATGCCGTTCTTGCTTCGATGGATGATGAAAAGCTTTTTGGTAAAACACTTTTTTATCGGGGTTTTTCATGGGCAGTACAAAATGATCTTTTAACAGATTATAAGGTTATTGTCTTAGCAATGGACGAAAAATTGGTCAGTTCCGCTGTTCAGAAGCGCCTTAGTGATAGCGATACTGAGCTTATTCTTGATGATGCAACAAAGATTATTGGCTGTTATAAGGCTTTGACAAAACAAAATATGAAGGCTGATGTTGGTGCGGATTTATATCCTATGCATCGTGCTTTAGCGTTTTGTAAAACTATTAAAAGTTCTGAACTTGTGCGTGATGAGTTTTCTACGGTTGTTAGAGAATATCTTGATTATACGAAAGAGGATACAGAAAATGAGCATTTTCTGAAGTGTGAAATTGAGCATGTTGATGGCACTTTTAATGCGAAGGATCGTGGTGCATTACTTGACTGGTTGAAAGCTGATAGTGGTGAGGATGTTTGTCGTATTTTGACCAATGCTCGGTGTTTGTCTGAGGGGGTGGATGTTCCGGCTCTTGATGCGATCATGTTTTTAAATCCACGCAAAAGCCAGATTGATGTTGTGCAAGCGGTTGGGCGGGTGATGCGTCGCTCTGAAGGTAAAAAGATGGGATATGTCATTTTGCCAATTGGTATTCCTCCTGATACTCCAGTGGAACAGGCTTTGAACAACAATGATAAATATCGGGTTATCTGGCAAATTTTAAATGCTTTGCGTGCGCATGATGATCGTTTTGATGCGACGATTAATAAGGCATCCCTCGGGCAAGATATCAGCAATGTGATTGAGATTATTGGTGTCACGCAGAGCACTGAGTTACAGGCTGTTACGGCTGTTGTAGACAATCTTCCGGTTCGCTCACAGCCTGCACGAGCGGGAATTGGAAGTCTGGAGCATGATTGCTTTCTTACAGAGCAGGTAAACGAGGAGTTTTCTTTCTGCGTAGATGAACTTTCTCGTGCGATTTTGGCAAAGATCGTTAAGAAATGTGGGACACGTGATTATTGGGAGGATTGGGCGAGCAATATTGCTGAAATTGCTAAGAATCATATCACGCGCTTAACAGGCATTCTGGCAGAGCCAAATACTGAGGCGCGTCAAGCCTTTGACAGGTTTGTGGCAGAACTGCGTGATGACTTAAATGATGCTGTTACAGAAGCTGATGCGATTGAGATGTTGGCACAGCATATTATCACGCGTCCTGTCTTTCAGGTGTTGTTTGAAGGCTATCAGTTCACACGTGAGAATCCTGTCTCGCGTGCTATGCAGCGTATGCTTGATGTGCTTGATGAGGCAAATCTTGATAAGGAATCCAAAGATCTGGAAAAATTTTACGCAAGTGTAAAATTACGAGCCAGTGGCATTACGGATCCAAAAGCAAAACAGAGGTTGATTGTAGAGCTTTATGATAAGTTTTTTCGTTATGCTTTTCCACGCACTGTAGAAAAACTAGGCATTGTTTATACCCCCGTCGAGGTTGTGGATTTTATTTTGCACTCTGTCAATGATGTCTTAGAGCAAGAATTTGGGCAAACGCTTGGCTCACCGGGTGTGCACATCATGGATCCTTTTACTGGAACGGGTACTTTTATCACGCGGCTTTTACAATCGGGTCTGATAAAGCCAGAAGAAGTGAAACACAAATTTTGTCGTGAAATTCATGCCAATGAAATTGTGCTTTTAGCCTATTATATTGCAGCCATTAATATTGAGACGACCTATCATGGTCTGATGGGGGGCGATTATGTTCCGTTTGAGGGAATTTGTTTGACCGATACATTCCAGCTTTATGAGCAAGATAAAGACCTGATCAGTGATTTGCTGGTGGATAACAGTACACGTCGGGCGCACCAGAAGGAACTGGATATTCGTGTTATTGTTGGCAACCCCCCTTATTCTTCTGGACAAAAAAGTGAAAACGACAATGCGCAGAATATTGGCTATCCTAAATTGGATCGTCGCATTCGTGAAACCTATGCCGCTCAATCTAAAGCAAGCAATGTTAATGGACTTTATGACAGTTATATTCGTGCCATTCGTTGGGCAAGTGATCGCATAAAAGACTGTGGTGTTATTGGTTTTGTGACTGGTTCGGGTTATGTTGAAAAATTAGCAATGGATGGTCTCAGAAAAAATTTGAATGAGGAATTTTCGAGCATTTATGTTCTCAATTTACGTGGTGATATTCGCAAAAATATGTTGAGCAAAGGGCTTGCTCAAGAAGGACAAAATGTTTTCGGAAGTGGAAGCATGACAGGCATTGCTGTGACAGTGTTTATCAAAAATCCAAATGTCACTGAGCAGTGTGAAATTTACTATTATGACATTGGTGATAATCTCACGACAAAGGAGAAATTATCTCAACTTCAGCGGTTGGGTAGTGTTGGTGGTATCAAGCGTGAACACGGCTGGCAGATGATTACGCCAGATGAATATGGCGATTGGCTGAATCAGCGCAACAGTGATTTTAAAAAATTTCTGGCCTTAGGTGATAAGAAAGGCAGTGATAAAAAGCTCTTTGAAAATTTTTCTGGTGGGATACAAACTAGTCGTGATGCGTGGACATATAATTTTAGTCGTGAAGCTTTAGCAAAAAATATGAGCAATATGATTACTTTTTATAACAGTGAAGTAGAGCGTTTTAATAATGCCTACATACACGCTGATCGCAAGGCGCGTGCGAATGCTGTGAACGATTTTGTTGATACAGATACCCAAAAAATCAGTTGGAGCAGTAGTCTTAAAGAGGAATTGGTAAGAGGAAAGTTTTCTGAATTTGAAAGTAATTGCTTAGTTCAAAGTCTTTATCGTCCTTTTACACAGCAATGGCTCTATTATAATCGTATTTTTAACCATAGAGTTTTACAAATGCCGCGTATATTTCCATTAGAAAAAGCGGTTGAAAATAAGGTAATACAAGTTACAGGCAGAGGAGCAAGGAGTGGTTTTTCTGTTCTGATGACTAAGAATTTACCCAGTTTGGATGCAATGGAGAAAAATCAATGTTTTCCACGGTATGTTTATGAAGATGCTGTGTCCTTGAAAAATAAGGAGGGGGATCAGGTTCATTTGTTTGCAAATTTTGCAGAGGAAAGCAAAGAAACTGGTTTAGAGCGGCGTGATGCTCTTACGGACGAAGGGTTGGCTTATTTTAAGGCAGCTTATCCTGGTGAAATGATAACAAAGGATGATTTGTTTTATTATGTTTATGGGATTTTGCATTCTGAAGATTATCGTGCTCGTTATGCGCATAATCTGTCTAAACAATTGCCGCGTATTCCAACAGTTAAAAAGGTAGAGGATTTTTGGGCTTTTGTTACAGCGGGGCGCAAGCTTGGTGATTTGCATATGAATTATGAAGAGGTTGAACCCTATCCCGTTACCTATAAACAGGGTGATCCAAGAACTTGGGTGATTTCTGATGAGAAGGGTTTTTATCGTGTTGAAGCAATGAAATTTGCTGGTAAGCGTGGTGCTATTGACAAAACCACCGTGGTTTATAATGCGAATATCACGATGCAGAATATTCCTCTTGAAGCTTATGAGTATGTGATCAATGGCAGGCCTGCTCTTGAATGGGTTATGGAGCGGCAGGTTGTCAAAACGGATAAAGCGAGTGGGATTGTGAATGATGCCAATCGCTATGCTGTTGAAACGGTGGGTAATCCAGCTTATCCATTGGAATTGTTTCAGCGGGTTATTACTGTAAGCTTGGAAACAATGAAAATTGTGCGCAACCTGCCAAAATTGGAAGTGAGAGAAACTGAAAAGGTTAAATTATCCATTGTGCGGTAAAATAGCGCTGTGTCGTAACAAACTGGCACTATCACACACCTTGTCAGCTCGTGGGTATTGCGACAGCCCTTGGCACTTGAGACAAGTCCATAAGAGGCATGTCTTTCTTGTACAGTTTTACGCTGCGCAGGCTCTCTTCCTTTGTGATGTGCAAGTCCTATGTGATGTGCAAGAAAATGGTTTTGATTGATTTAATAGAGAGCAGATTTGAAATGAGAGAATCTGATGATATTGAGAGCTCTCATTCAAGTTGTAGCGTAATAAATTTTCATTATAAATCAATATATTGTATGTGATAAAGCACCTTAGGCAGTGAGGTCGCTAAAATTATGACGCATGAGCTTTAGCGGTAGTGATGAATATTCTCAGGCAGGGTTTTCTTGTCTAGCTTTATGTGAGTAAACCATATAAATGGGGAAGCTGAGTGGAACCTGTCCAGAGAAAGTGGATTGTTTACAAATCGTTGCTAATAAGAATCGTCGCCTTTTGAGATGTTGAGAGGAAATGAAAATTCTCATGAAATCTGTCTTTTGAGGTGTTCTGATATTGAAGTGAGCAGGTGGAACGCGTTAGACAAGAAGCTGAGTTATTATTGTTTACAGATCAATAGAGTTTAAAAATTTTCGTTCTTTTTGGGGATGAAACCAGACAAAAGGTGATCTTAGAGAGCGAAATGATTTCAAAAAAGATTGCGATAAAAAACGTAGGGTATTTGTCGCGGTGTGCGTTTTGAGCTTATTCCTATCTGTGATCTAAAATGCTCTTATGAAGACGCTTTGTATAATGAAGAGATTGTTTCTAATGTATTGATTTATAATGATAGTTTAACCTTCTCTCTGTTGAATGAGAAATCTAACTATTATAAATTTTCTTATTTTAAATCTATTAAAATTATTTTTTTGCATGTCATACAAGGTTGGTATGTTCGTGTTTAAGAAAGGGGTAATGCATGCCTCTTACCAATCATCCCAAGAGGTTTAAGAGCTATCGTAATACTTGGGGGGTGGCAAAATATAGGGTGAGGCGGTTTGCATTTTTTATGAAGGGTAAGACAGTGGTATAAATAGATTTTTATGACAAGTCTGGAAATCTTATGGCTGTCTGGGGGCTCTATTTACAAGAGCTTATATATTGGGATGGTATGTACAGATCCGCGCTGTGAGATATGTTTGGGATGTAAGAGATGTTTTGGGTGAACGTGCAAATACAGTGACACGTGCATTGGGATGTTCTGCGTTGTATGAGGGTAAGCTCTGTCGAGCTTTTATAGAGGCAACTCGTGTGGAAGGGTATGAAGCGGTTCGTGGGTGGCAAGGTTTTTAAAAAGTCAGAAGGATAAAGATTAGAATGCGGTTCTGATATAGACTTGGAGCGTTTTAATATATTGGAATATAAGAATGCGGATTTGATTGATCTGTTGTATTGCGCTTTCAGCATTGTTCTTTTTAACAGGATAGGCAATGAAATGGATATCAGGCATTAAATATTTAAGTTCTCGCATTGAGCGCCACACATGGTAATCATGGGTGACGATATAAAGGGTTCTATAGTGGTGTTTTTTGATCCAAGCGGCGCTTTCTTCGGCGTTTCCTCTGGTGTTAATCGCTTGATGCCCAATGTCAATACAACAGGAGATAAGCCGTGGGGTAATATGCATGTTGTGCATGAGACTTTTCAGATTGGTTGTGGTGTTTACGCCACTGATGAGGAGACGTGAACCAAACCCCCTTTGTAAGAGATTAAGTCCTGTCTCTATTCGGTTTTCTCCACCTGTAAGCACGATAATGGCATCCGCTTTGGGGAGAGGTGTTGGGGGAGAAAGTCGTTCAGTTTTTTCAGAAAAAATGATAAAACCGCTCCAGAAAATGAAAACAATGATTGAAAGAGTAAGGGTTGTCGGTGGAAAATAGCGAAATAAAAAGCAGGGAGACCAACTATTATAGTGGGGCCGTTTTGGAAGAGGACGTTCTAAATTTTTTTGCATCAATGAGTTGGGGCTGTTGTGAGTCATAAAATTAAAATAAACCGTTTTCACATTGATCGATTTTTTTCAGTTGCGCTAAAATAGTCATGCGGTTGGTAAGGGTGGTGAGAAAAGAAACGAAAATAATAAGAAAAATGATTTTTCCGTAGGGGATGGAACTTATGGAAAGATGTCCAAACAAAGCTGTTACTTGGCTAGCTTCTACTCTTCCCAAGTTATAATTCGTCCAGAGACAAAAGGCTGAAAACAGAAAGATGCTTGTGAGACCACCATATAAAGCACCACGCAGCGCAGTTTTAAAAAAATGCCAGTCAAATTGGCGCGCAATGAAAAGAGTTTCAGTACCAAGGAAATATAAGACATTGATAATATGTGTATTTTCTGCCAATGCATTGCGGGTGGCAAAAATGATGGTGAGGATAAGAGAGCCTAAAACCAATGCTAAAATTGAAAAACCAATGAAAACAGTGGTGTGTGCCATGGTCGCAAAACGATGAACCCAAACACGGTGATCATCAAATTGACCTCCTGGAATTTGGGTTTTAATGGCGTGATTAATGGCTGCAAAATTGATTTTTTCATCTCTCTTCAGGGTCACAATGATGAGGCGGGGAAGGGGTAGTTCATTGACATTGAAGCCTGTTCCAAGCCATGGCTCCAGTAACTTTTCTGTAGCTTTTTGGTCAACAATTTTTGCATCTTGTACACCAGAAAATGTTTTAACCAATTGTACGGCATCACGGAGTGCTTTGTTGATATCAACATTGTCAATGGGGCGTATTTGTATTGTTGCTTCATAGCTAATCTGATTACTCCAATTTTGGGCGGCACGTTGGACCAAATCAACACCGATTAAGGTGAGGCTTGAAAGAAATGTCATAATAGCAATCACGGCAACTAATGCTTTTCCAGAAATATTACCACTGGGAATAATCGCTGTTGTATTTTTTTTATTGCTTGTAAAAATGGGGAAAGACTTATTCATGAATCGTCATCCGTCCGTTATGGAGAAGCATACGCCGTGCTGCAACTTGTTCCATTAAGGCAATATCATGGGTGGCAATGATAACAGCCGTTCCAAAACGGTTTAATTCAATAAACAAACGGAGGAGGCGTTTTGCCAAGGGCGGATCGACATTTCCGGTGGGTTCATCGGCAAGTAGAATTTCAGGTTGATCAATGAGTGCGCGTGCAATGGCTACCCTTTGTTTTTCCCCACCGGAAAGAACCGGTGGTAAAACATGAATATGATCTCCAAGACCTACCCAACAGAGAAGATCTTCCACTTCACTGCGATAGGTTGCTTCTTCTTGTCCTTTAATGCGTAAAGGTAAGGAGACATTTTCATAAGTGGTCATGTGGTCGAGTAAACGAAAATCTTGAAAAACCACCCCAATACGTTGTCGCAGCGCAGGGAGCTCTTGTCGTTTGAGTAATGCTGTGTCTGTTCCAAAGAGATCAATATGACCGCGGGTGGGTTTGAGTGCCAAAAACATAAGACGCATCAGCGACGTTTTCCCTGCTCCAGAGGCACCTGTGAGAAATTGAAATGATCCAGGAGGAATATGAAAGCTAATATCACGAAGGACCTCAGGGCCCATTCCATAGCGTAGGCCGACATTTTCAAAATGAATCACTTTTTATTATTACTCCTGATTTTATATTGCATCATTTATTCTAAAAACTCTTACTTTCATTGCTTTAGATTTTTGTTGTAAGCTTGTTTATTTTAGATTTCATGGTTTTCAATATTTTTTATACACCCTCGTTATAGATAAATATTTTTGCTCAAGAATATTATCACTTATACTTTCTTTTTTTAGCCTTATTTATGATTTTAGCAGGAATTTCAAAGGGATTCTAGCATAAACATCAGAACTATTTTTCCTTCTTACTCAGAAGCTTTTTTTGCACTGAGTGGACATTGGGTGATTTTAAAAAGCTATGTTGCTCTTTTTATCTTACTTTCTTATTCTTGTTCGTATCCCAATCCTGAGGTTTTGGCTTAAATTATTTCTTACCTCTCATGAAGAAAAGCGTTTGTTGTTAGAATGATTGAGCTTTTCATGAATTGTTTTGTTTTTTATTATCCTCGGTGGTTTTCGTAATAATGCTGAGATAATTTTAGCAAAAAACAAAAACCACCGTATGTTGTATTTCGTCGTGTTTTTTAGTTTTGTCGGTTGGCAATCAGATCTTCAACAACTTGTGGTTCGGCAAGAGTTGAAATATCTCCGAGAGTATCAAAATCGTTTTCAGCGATTTTTCGTAAAATACGTCTCATAATTTTCCCTGATCGCGTTTTGGGAAGCTGCGGAGCAAACTGAATTTTATCCAATATGGCAATAGAGCCTATTTCTTGTCTCACATGCTTGATAAGGTCTTTTTGCAATTCTTCACTTGGCGCTGTTCCTTCCATGAGGGTCACAAAACTATAAATTCCTTGTCCTTTAATGGGATGCGGGTAACCCACAATAGCTGCTTCTGATACAGAGGGATGAGAAACAAGAGCCGATTCAATTTCAGCGGTTCCTAATCTGTGCCCCGAGACATTGAGAATGTCATCAACTCGTCCTGTGATCCAATAATAACCGTCGCTATCGCGCCTACAGCTATCGCCTGAAAAATATTTTCCTTTATAGGAGGAAAAATAAGTTTGAATAAAGCGTTCATGATCCTTATAAAGTGTGCGCATTTGTCCGGGCCATGAATCACTGATACAAAGAGTGCCTTCTGCTTCACCTTCTAAAACATTGCCTTGGGCATCAACAATTTGGGGTTGAACACCAAAGAAAGGACGTGTGGCCGATCCTGCTTTGAGGGGGGTTGCACCAGGCAAGGGTGTGATCATATGCCCTCCTGTTTCCGTTTGCCACCATGTATCGAGAATCGGACAACGGTCATTTCCAATTATATGATAAAACCATTCCCATGCTTCTGGGTTAATCGGTTCGCCTACCGTGCCTAAAAGACGCAACGACGTCCTGTCTGAGTGTTCAACAAACGAATTTCCTGCTCCCATTAAGGCGCGGATAGCTGTTGGTGCGGTGTAGAGTGTATTGACTTGATGCTTGTCGACAATTTCCCAGAATCTGCCTTTGTCAGGAAAGGTTGGTGTGCCTTCAAACATTAAAGTGGTCGCACCATTACATAAAGGTCCATAAACCAAGTAAGAATGGCCGGTTATCCAACCAATATCAGCCGTACACCAGTAAACTTCATCGGGGTGGTAATCAAAAACATATTGGTGAGTCATCGAGGCAAAAACAAGATAGCCTGCTGTGGTATGCAAAACACCTTTAGGTTTGCCGGTGGAGCCTGAAGTATAAAGAATAAAAAGCGGATCTTCAGCATTCATGGGTTCTGCTGGACAAGCTGTTTTGGCATGAGCTATCTCTTCGTGGTACCAAAAATCACGCCCCTCTACCCATTGAATGGGTCCACAAGTCCGCCGTATAACCATGACTTGGTCCACCTGCACGTTTTGGCGCGCGGCTATCTCAATGGCATGGTCAACGTTGTCTTTTAAGTTGATCCGTTTGCCGCCACGCAAGCCGTGATCAGCGGTAATCATAAAGGTTGATTCACAATCGACAAGGCGTCCTGCTATTGCTTCAGCAGAAAAGCCAGCAAAAATAACCGAATGAATAGCTCCAATGCGAGCACAAGCAAGCATGGCATAGGCTGCTTCGGGAATCATAGGAAGATAAATGGTTACTTTATCGCCTTTCTTAATGCCACGACTTTTCAAAAGATTAGCAAAACGACAAACATGTTCATAAAGCTCGTTATAGGTTATTTTTTTATCATGATAAGGATTATCTCCTTCCCAAATGAGCGCGATTTTGTCTCCATGGGTTTTCAGGTGGCGATCAATGCAATTATAGGTAACATTTGTTATCCCATCTTCGTACCATTGAATGGAGACATCTCCGTTAAAAGAAGTGTTTTTTACTTTTGTAAAAGGTTTAAACCATTCAATGCGTTGACCATGTTTTGCCCAGAAGCTTTCTGGATCATCGATGCTTTCTCGATACCATTGTTGATAAGTTTCCTCATCGAGTAAAGTATTTTTTTTGATCTCTTCTGATATTGGATAAATTTTTTCAGTCATGTTTCCCTCTTTTTATTGTTTGGAAAAATCTGCCTCTGTATTTTTGTATGGTTATATTTGTGGCAGAGTTTTCCCAAAAGCTTTTCATTGTGAGGTTAGACTAAATGACAAAGATTAGAATAGTCAATTTTTAAAATCTGATACGTTTTTCTTAAAAAGGTATTTTATGCTTTTAGGATATTCAAATATGGCAAAGACTATTGCGGTATAGAGCTTTTTATAAACGCACAAAGGCACTAAAAAATATCATATAAAAAGGGAGATGAAGGTGCTTTATTGATTATCGCTTTAAATGTTTTTTATTTTGTATTCCCTTATTAAAAAAAGAATAAGTTTATTAATAATTAATTAAACCAAAATATCAAAAATAATGAAAAGAATTACTGTATATAAAGTTTATTTTATAGTTACTTTCCAACTGTAACTACCACTTTTAAAAACCAATAGCATATATAGGGATAAAGACAATGAGAATACAAAACATTCTTACGATTTCATAACAAATATTCATTATAAAAAAATCCTGATTATAAGATGTGATCCACAATAGATATCTCTGAAAATTATTTTATGCACAGATGTAGATATTTAATTTTGGTATATTCTTACAAATATACTTACAAAATTATTTAATTTCAGAGATATCTTTGTCGCCATATGACCGAATGTGTTGAATGAACCAAAAATATTAATTCTCCTTAATTATCCACATTAAAAGTAGTATCACAATGATACATTTCAAATGGTTATTACGTATTTTAGATCATTGTCAAAGATAAATTTTAAAAATGGAAATAAAAATACTATATAAATCATATATATGTTATGTATATATTAATATTTTTCTTAAAAAGATAATAATATTATTTACAATATTTTAAAATATAAGAAATACCCCATGGTTTTTCTTAATTAAAGTTTAAAATCAGAAAAATTGCGCATATGAAAAGTTGAAGTTTTTCTCTTTGTTTACGAGAAAGATAAAGAAATATCGTTATTGGGATCGATCTCATTGCCATTGTTTTGCCTACATGTATTATGCGCACATGCGTGAGATTCGTTCTTTTATTTTTCAGGCGAATATTGACCGTATGTTATGCTTTGTAGAGCATGGAAAGCCTCTATGCTATCGTTGATCTTATAGATTGCTAGCATGTTGTTTAGCGCGGCTCTTGGTGCTCTATTGAGCATTTAAGATGTTTATTTTGCTCAAGTGACTTACATGAAAGAGTTTTGTTACTGTATTATGCAGCCATAAGCCTCTTTTGCCTGCTTTACGCCATTGGCATGCGGGGAAATTGTTTACGCATGTTGGAGAAGTTAAGAGAATGCGTGATTTTCAATGAAAATCATTGCGATAATCGTATTCAATATTCTTTTGCTATTAGTGATTTTGCGACAGTTTTTTCATTCATGCTCAACGCCCCTCTTATCATTTTGCTTTTATATAAGGATTTATTTTTTATGTTGCTTTTGCTGGAGAGGCGTTCAGAGGGGAGTAAAGTAGAGCCAATATGCGAGAATATGAGAGCCAAATTGTAATGCTATTTTGAAGCTATTGTACGTGTTGTGGATGTGCCGGTGAGAAATTTGAGAAGACCAGCTTTTTTGCTTATTTTGCTAACAGGATGAAAGAAGGACTGAAATCTTTTTTGCTAGAATTGCTCTTTTATTGATATTGAAGGAAATATTTTTTCTCATTTCTGCTGTTTTTGGCTTGTTCGTAGAATTTTCAATGGGAATTTATATGAGGGGAAATTGCTTTACACAGGGCGTTTTCCAAATAAAGCGGAGCCAATGCGAAGGACATTAGAGCCAAACTGTAGAGCGGTTTTGAAGTCACTGGACATACCCATGGAAAGCTTTGGAAGACCTGCTTGTTTTGCTAATTTTGCTAAGAGCGCGAAATAGGGGCCGGGGTTTTCGTCGACAGGGGGAATGCCCATAAGTCCGATGATATCAAGTCCATAATTGTTTTTGCATTGAGAAACAAAAGGGATCACTTCTTGTGGTGCGATACCACTTTTTTGCGGTTCTAAGCCAATATTGACTTGAACATAGCAGGGAAGATGCCTTTTTTGCTTTTGCATTTCTTCCATCAAAACTTTGGCTATTTTTTCACGATCAACCGTTTGGATGACATCAAAAAGTTTGACAGCTTCAGCGGCTTTATTCGATTGTAGGGGACCGATGAGATGGAGTTTAATATTTTCAAATTGTTGACGTAACCCGAGCCATTTTTGTGCTGCTTCTTGTACGCGGTTTTCTGCAAACAAAGATTGGCCTGCTTGCAAAAGGGGTCGTATATCAATAGCAGAAACAGTTTTTGAAACAGCGATAAGTTCAATTTCTTCTACAGGGCGTTGTAACTCTTGACATGTTTCAGCAATGTCTTTTTGAAGGTTTTGCCATGCTTCAATGGAAGGGGCATCGAGGGGCGTTTGTGTATTCATGTTTTTGTGCTTTACCTTTTTTGTTCAAGAGTTGGTCGTTTTTTTTTAAAGTTTTATAAAATACTTAGGGAAATATTTCACGAAAATGTTGACGATGAGGTTAATCCATGGTCAAGCATAATAAAACAAGTTTTTTGGTTCAGTTTTATTAAAAGAGTATAATGGGAATGACGATTGAGCATTATAAGATAGGCGAACGCTATAATCCACGTGCGAGAGAAAAAAAATGGCAAGAAATTTGGGATGAAAAGAAAATTTTTCAGACTGTCCAAGAAGATGCTCGTGAAAAATATTATGTTTTAGAGATGTTTCCTTACCCTTCTGGGCGCATTCACATGGGGCATGTGCGCAATTATGCCATGGGGGATGTGGTTGCACGCTATAAACGCGCCAAGGGGTTTAATGTCCTTCATCCCATGGGGTGGGACGCTTTTGGGATGCCGGCTGAAAATGCTGCTATGCAAAATAAAGTGCACCCTAAAACTTGGACTTATCAAAATATTGCGGTGATGCGTGGGCAATTAAAGCAATTAGGGCTCTCGATAGATTGGACTCGGGAATTTGCGACTTGTGATGTGGAATATTACCACCGCCAACAAATGTTGTTCCTTGATTTCTATCAAAAGGGGTTGGTAGCACGTAAAGTGGCTAAGGTGAATTGGGATCCTGTTGATCATACTGTTTTGGCCAATGAACAGGTTGTTGATGGGCGGGGATGGCGTTCTGGTGCGTTGGTGGAACAACGTGAGTTGACGCAGTGGTTTTTCAAAATTAGCGACTTTAGTGAAGATCTCTTGGCAGGGCTTGAAGAGCTGAACCAATGGCCGGAAAAAGTTCGCACCATGCAAAAAAATTGGATTGGAAAATCACAAGGTTTGCTGATTCGTTGGGCTTTAAAGTCGGCGGGTGATGCTGATGATGTTTGTGAGAAATTTGATGAGGTTGTTTGTTATTCAACGCGTCCTGATACACTGTTTGGCGCTTCCTTTTTGGCTCTGTCTGTTGATCATCCTATTGCACAAGCTTTGGCAAAAAAAGACAAAGCGTTGAGTGTTTTTATTGAAAATTGTCGGTGTGGTGGAACGACAACGGCAGCACTTGAAACAGCTGAAAAACAAGGGTTTCTCACGCCCCTTTTGGCTGTTCATCCTTTCGATTCAACAGTACATATTCCCGTTTATATCGCGAATTTTGTGCTTATGGATTATGGAACAGGGGTTGTTTTTGGTTGTCCAGCTCATGATCAGAGAGATTTCGATTTTGCGCGTAAATATGATCTTCCAATAAAACCCGTGGTTTTGCCAAAAGGAGAGCAAGCAGAAGATTTTGTTATTACTGAAACACCTTATACGGGTGATGGGGTGATGATCAATTCTAGTTTTTTGGATGGTTTGACACCCCGACAAGCTTTTGAAGAAGCTGCTAAAAAGCTTGAAAAACAAATGCTCAATGGGCAACCGCAAGGGAAGAAAACAGTGCAATTTCGTTTGCGTGATTGGGGGATTTCGCGTCAACGTTATTGGGGGTGCCCCATTCCGATGATCCATTGTACAACTTGTGGGGTTGTTCCTGTTCCACGTGCTAATTTACCGGTTGTGTTGCCTGATGATGTTACTTTTGATCAACCAGGAAATCCTCTTGCACGACATGAAACATGGCAGAATGTTACTTGTCCTTCCTGTGGTCAACCTGCCAAACGCGAAACCGATACCATGGATACATTTGTTGACTCTTCTTGGTATTATGCACGCTTTACGGCTCCTTTTGCGCAGGGACCTGTTGACAAACAAGCAACAGCTGAATGGTTGCCTGTGCAACAATATATTGGTGGAATTGAGCATGCCATTTTGCATCTTCTTTATGCACGCTTTTTTATGCGTGCTATGAAATTGGTCGGTCATGTGACGGTAGATGAGCCTTTTAAGGGGCTTTTTACCCAAGGTATGGTGGTGCATGAAACCTATCGAGATGGTAAAGGGTGGGTTTCTCCAGCAGAAATTTCGATTGTTGAAAAAGATGGAAAGCGGTGTGCTTATAAATTAACCGATCAAAGTGAAGTGACGATTGGTTTGATTGAGAAAATGTCAAAATCAAAAAAGAATGTCGTTGATCCTGATGATATTATTGCATCTTATGGCGCTGATACTGTGCGTTGGTTTGTGTTGTCAGATTCTCCTCCCGAGCGGGATGTCATTTGGACAGAATCTGGTGTTGAAGGTGCACATCGCTTTGTACAGCGTGTTTGGCGCCATGTGGCTGTGAGTGCTTCTATTTTAAAGGATGTGGCGCCTTGTGCAGGGCATCAGGGAGCGGCTTTGGAACTCTCAAAGGTCGCACATCGCACGCTTTGCGCTGTAGAAGATGATTTGGAAAAATTCGCTTTTAATCGGGCTATTGCACGCCTTTATGAATTCTTGAATATTATGGCGCCGTTGTTAAATAGGATAGAAAGTGTTGACGATGAAATGAAAGCTTCTTTACGTCAAGCTATGGATTTTTTTCTTGCTATGATTGCACCCATGATGCCCCATTTAGCAGAAGAATGTCATGCTGCTTTAGGGGGAAAAAATTTAATATCTGCGCTTGCTTGGCCTATTTATGATCCCACGTTAACCGTTGCGGAATGCTATACTTTGCCAGTACAAATTAATGGTAAAAAACGTGGTGAGGTGAGCGTTGCAGCAACTGCTGATGAGGTGATGATTAAAGAAGCGGTTTTGGCGTTAGATTTTGTAAAGGCGCAGCTGATTGAAAAGCCTGTGAAAAAAATCATTGTTGTTCCACAAAGGATTGTGAATGTCGTTTTTTAGAAGTTCTATTCTTGTCATTTTAGCTGGTGTATTCACACTGTTGTGTGGATGCAAAGTTGAACCGCTTTACCGTCAAGAGTTGCAGAGTGCAATGACAATGGATTCTGCTTCTTATGGGAATCCTGCTTCTGGGCACCCTTCTGGACAAGCTTCTTTGGGATTAGCGCAAAAGCTTGCTTCTATTGTTGTGGAAGAACCTTCGGATCGTTTTGGACAAATGGTGCGCAATCATCTTCTATTTCTTTTGTATGGAAATGGTGCTAAACCTTCTCTACCTGCTTATCAATTGGCATTGCAGATATCCGTCTTTACCAGAGAATCGATGCAGATAGAGGTTGATTTCGAGAAAAAGAGAAAGGGACGACCTTCTGTTGGAACTGTTATGAGCAGAGCTTCTTACACTTTGCAGGATATGAAAAATACTCTTGTTGCAAAAGGAACAGCAATGATGAATGCATCTTTTGAGCGACTTCGTCAAGAATATGCAACGCTGCAAGCAGAAGAAGATGCAAAAAAACGTGTTGCGGAAGAGTTGGCTGAACAGATCTTTTTGTTACTTTCAAAAGATCTTTCCAATAAAAATTCTAGATATTAAGCAATATTTTGTCCTGTTTTTTTCCAGTCGTCGAGGAATATTTGCAACCCTTTGTCGGTGAGAGGGTGTTTGACCAGTGCTTTTAAGATTGCTGGTGGAACTGTTGCAATGTCAGCACCACTGAGTGCTGCTTCTTTGACATGATTAACGGTGCGGATTGAAGCGGCCAAGATTTGTGTTTCAAAGTTATAGTTATCATAAATTGTGCGAATTTCATGAAGCAGTTCACTTCCATCATTTCCACAATCATCAAGTCTACCAATAAAAGGTGAAACGAATGTTGCGCCTGCTTTGGCGGCTAATAAGGCTTGATTGGCAGAAAAACAAAGTGTGAGATTTGTTTTTAGTCCTGCTGCTGTGAGGGCTTTACAGGCTTTTAATCCATCGAGTGTTAAAGGAAGCTTGATACAAATATTGTCGGCAACCTTTGCTAAAACAGCTGCTTCTTTCATCATGTTTTCAAATTCTGTTGCTGCAACTTCAGCAGAAACAGGTCCGCTAACGAGAGCACAAATTTCTTTTGTAACATCAAGAATATTGCGTCCTGATTTTAGGATAAGAGAGGGATTGGTTGTGACACCATCAACAAGGCTTAAATTCTGTAACTCTTGAATTTCTTCAATATTGGCGCTATCCACAAAAAATTTCATCTCTAACCTCTTCTTTTTAGCTTTATCCTATTTTTTGTTATGCGCTATTGTTGACTGCAAAAGCAAGAGAAAGAATTAATATCTGTGTAAAGAACAAGAATGCTATGGTGTTAATCATGTACCCGTTTTCGGTAAAGAAATATGATTTATCGTTTCCACACCTATTTCATAGTGTTGCTCGTGATAAGGCATAGAATTCATTGCGTACCAACATTTTTGCGTATTGGCATCTTTGCGTAGCGGTGTTTTTATATTTATGGAAATAAGCTAGCATTATCAAACACTTTGCTCATTTCCTATTTGCGATTGCTCTTGATATTTGAGAGTGCATCATAAGATACCTTCCTTTTTTAGGGGGTATGTTTAACTTTGTTTTTGATGAAAGCGGATGGATTTATTTTGTCGTAAAACACTGTTGAAGAACGCCTGTAAAATTTTACGCATGAAGGGTTTTTTATGGTCAATTACATTGATTTATTCTGTGTTCTCCATTCTTCAACAATACGCTTTTGTGCTGCTTGTATTGTTGCTTGATTCTCAATCAAGCTGAAAGATGTATACACGTGTTTTCACGTTTTGGCACAAAGCCAAGGTGAATATTGTAACGGCTCCATTTGCAATATTATTCTCCCTATAATTAAAATCATGGGATACTCTTTACATCAATAAGGATTTACAAATGTTCCTCGATGGGGTTGAAATGAGAAAAATTCATCGTATTGAGGGTTTTATTACAATAGGTAAAATGATGATTATATCTTTATAAATCAGTTTGTTGAAGATAAATTGAGATATGAGGCGGTAAAAAAATAAACGTGTGTGTTGGGAAGAGGTCACACTATGGGATCGCTTTGTTGAAGGATGCACTTAACCGATAGCATGTTGAATGCTTAATAGTGATGCGCTTTATTTACACAGAAGAATGGCGCTGGTTTTTTTGCTATAGAGTTTTTTGTTATAGACGATGAGATTGGTTCTTTTACTGGCACTTTGGTGATGAAATGAGTATTAAAAAGAATTTTTGTTAGAAAAGTGTTGTAATCGGGGGGATTGAATCCTGCAATGAATTTTATAAGAGTGTTTAAAGATTAAGGTTTAGGCCTGTTGGTGCTCAATAGGTCGTAGATTGGTTTAAAAGATGAATTCAAACATGATAGAGGAAAAGATTGTATCCGTATTGGTTCCTCTTCCTGTTGCTCACGCTTATAGTTATAAAGTTCCATCTTCTATGGAGGTGAACGTTGGTTCCTTTGTTCGGGTTCCGTTGATGGGGCGTGAGCTTTGCGGTTTTGTTGTGGATGTTGGAGAGCAGACAGCCGATGGGCAAAAGTCTGCTCCTGTGGCGCGTGAAAAATTACGCTTTCTTCTTCATGTTTTTGATTGTCCCCCATTAAAGGCAGAAATGATCACATTTTTGCGTTTTGTTAGTCGCTATACAATGGCACCTTTTGGTCTTGTAGCACGATTGGTTTTGTCGGTACCGGCTGCTTTAGAGCCGGAAGCGCAGATGCTGGGTTTGCGATATTGTGGTGGAAATGTAGAACGTCTCACACCAGCGCGATCACGGGTTTTGGAATTGGTGCGTAATGAGAAGATATGGACAGGTTCTGGTCTGGCACATGCGGCTGGAACTTCGGTTTCTGTTGTTGAAGGTTTAAAAGCGCTAGGAATTTTTGAAGATGTTAAGGTTCCTGCTCCTGATCTTGTGGCAATGCCTGATCCTGATTTTTGTCCCCCTCAGTTGCAGGGAGCGCAAAGTGAAGCAGCAACATTATTGCGGGAAGGTGTTTTATCTTCTCAGTTTCAAGTTTTTTTGCTTGATGGTGTTACGGGATCAGGAAAGACAGAAGTTTATTTTGAAGCGGTCGCTCAAGCTTTCAAAGGGGGCAAGCAGGTTTTAATTTTATTGCCGGAAATTGCTTTAACACAGCAGTTTTTAGATCGTTTTTATGCACGTTTTGGCGCTGTGGCAGCAGAATGGCATTCTGATTTGACGCCACGTCGTAGAGAACGCGTCTGGCGGCAAGTTGCAGAAGGGCGGGTGCGTGTCGTTGCGGGGGCTCGTTCAGCACTTTTTCTTCCCTTTCATGAGCTTGGCTTGATTGTTGTCGATGAAGAGCACGATAGCGCTTATAAACAAGAAGAGCGCATTTTTTATCATGCGCGTGATATGGCTGTTGCACGGGGCTCTTTTGAGCATTTTCCTGTTATTTTATCTTCAGCCACACCGTCGATTGAAAGCCAAGCCAATGTTTTAAAAGGGCGTTATCAAAAGGTGCATTTACCTTCCCGTTTTAAAGAAGCTGCACTTCCACAGTTGCGGGTGGTTGATATGCGCCAAGGAGGGGTGCAAAAGGGGCGCTTTATTTCCTTTGCTCTTGAAAGGGCTTTAAAACAAACGCTTGATAAGGGCGAACAAGCTCTTCTTTTTCTTAATCGTCGTGGTTATGCACCTTTGACTTTATGCCGAATTTGCGGACATCGTTTTCATTGTACCGATTGTTCAAGTTGGTTGGTAGAACATCGTGCGCAAGGGCAACTGAAATGTCATCATTGTGGATATCATGAACCACTTCCTGAAGCCTGTCCTGAATGCGGAACCTTAGATCATCTCGTGGCTTGTGGACCGGGTGTGGAAAGAATTGCCGAAGAAACACAAATGCTTTTTCCTCAAGCGCGATCATTGATCCTTTCAACAGATCTCAAAGGAGGGATTGGGAAGTTGCGAAGCGAATTACAAGCCATTGCAAATGGCGATATGGACATTATTATTGGAACACAGTTGGTTGCTAAAGGACATCATTTTCCCAAGCTCTCTCTGGTTGGCGTTATTGATGCTGATCTTGGTCTTGCCAATGGCGATTTACGCGCAAGTGAACGTACCTATCAGCTGCTTTCTCAAGTTACCGGAAGAGCAGGGCGTGTGGGATTGAAAAGTTTAGGATTATTGCAAACTTATCAACCAGATCATCCGGTCATCAAAGCCTTACTTGCATGCCAGCCAGAAGATTTTTACACACGTGAGATTGCAGCACGTCAGCATTATCATTTGCCTCCCTATGGGCGGCTTGCCTCTTTGATCGTGTCTGCACAACAGCGCCAAGCAGCAGAACATTATGCGCGCGCATTGCGTCAGGCAGCGCCACGGGAAAAAAATATCTCGGTTATGGGACCAGCAGAAGCGCCTTTGGCTTTGGTTCGGGGGCGTTATCGTTTTCGGCTTTTGCTGCAAGGACAGCGTTCTTTTGATATACAAGGGTTTATACGTGCAATGCTTAGCGGTACACCCAAAATGCCCAGTTCCGTTCGGGTTCAAATTGATATTGATCCGCAAAGTTTTTTCTAAAACCAGTATCGCATAAAGTGAAGGTCTCTTTGCTTAAGGTGCTTTACTTGAACTCTTATATTATTCAGAATAAGCATCCAAGCAGCAAAATATGATACATGTATTGCATTAAGTGGAGCCACGGGAAAAAATATCTTTGTTATAGAACCAGCAGAAGGGCCTCTCTTCTTCGAGGGCACTATCATTTCGGCTTTTACTTCTTTTTTGTATGAGGGACAGTATTCTTTTGATAGGCGGATTCTTTTTATAAGGGCTGAAAATGCTTAGCTGTACACCCAAAATACCCAATTCTATTCGCGTTCAAATTGATATTGATCTATGTTTCTTCTAAAATCAGTGCAATATAGTGCCATATAAAGTGAAGCTACGCGGGCTTAATGAAGGGCGTGATTTTGATAAAAAAATTTGAAAAGAGAGAATTTGTCGATATTTGAAGCTTGTCCGGTATGAAAAATGATATATTATCATTATAAATCAATGTTTTGTATATTTAAAGAGTGTGCTTACAAGAAAATATTACTTGGTGAAATTTTTTAAAAGGAGTGGGTATTTGAAGAAAAAAGAGCAATGTTTTCTTTAATTTTTAGGAGGATATTCATTATTTTTTCTTTCTTATCAGTTTGAAATAATAGACTTTTTCAATCGCAGCTGCATCTCATTAAAGGTCTTGTGGTGATAAAGGGAGTGTTTTTTTATGGTGACAAGAGCGTTTGGTGGCAAGGGCATTTGAAGAAAAATCAAAGAGAGTGAAAAAATCGCTCAGAGAATGTCAAAAAGAGGCATAAAAAAACTGTGATGCCATCCTGTATATCTAAAAAAAATGCTTTTCAAAAATATTTTGAATATTTTATTAAAATTTTTAAAAAGCAGCGATTTGTGGTGTTGCGAGTCGGCTATGTCTATGCTAGAAATCAAGTGATTTTTGTTCTAGGTTTTAAGAAAAAGATTCTTAAGATTGAGAATGTCTGTTTCATTTCATCTGATAACTATCAGAGAGTCGCTCAAGGGAAAGAGGCGGTATTTCGTGTCGGATTCATTTTCTCTCATACCGCTGCCGTTGGTAGATCAACGCTATGCGCAAGCGCTTTTTGATTGCGTTCAAGAAGCCGGAAACGTTGAAAAGGTTGAAAAGGCAGTAGAGGATCTTTTACTTGTTTTGGAGCATAAGGATTTAAAACGCTTTGTGCTTAGTCCATTCTTTTCAGTTAAAGAGCAAATTAAGGTGATGCAATCTGTTTGTGCAAACATCAAATTTGCTGATAAAAACGCAGGGCAGGTCATTGGTAATTTTTTACGCGTTATTGCAACAAACCGTAGGCTTAGTGCCGTATTTGGTATTTTGCGTGCTTTCCAGCATTGTGTTGCACGCGCTCGTAGGCAGGTTACTGCGCAAATTGTTTCTGCGCGCCCTTTAAGTTCTCAACAAAGACAAGAGTTGTGTGAGGCTTTGGAAGGTGTTGTTGGAGGAAAAGTCTTGCTGCACATCATTGTGGATCCAACAATTCTTGGTGGATTAATCGTTCGTGTGGGGTCGTCTCAAATTGATACGTCTCTTCTCACAAAATTGTCTTCACTTAAGCTTGCATTGAAAAAAGAGGTCAGCTGATGGATATTAGACCATCTGAAATTTCAAAAATTCTAAAAGAGCAAATCAAAAACTTTGACCAAAAGGCTGAGGTTTCAGAAATTGGTTGGGTTCTCTCTGTAGGGGATGGTATTGCTCGCGTTTATGGTTTGGATAATGTCCAAGCAGGGGAAATGGTCGCCTTTCCAAACGGTGTGCGTGGTATGGCACTCAATTTGGAAGTTGATAATGTTGGTGTGGTCATTTTTGGCTCAGATCGTGATATTCGTGAAGGTGATTGTGTAAAGCGGTTAGGTGCTATCGTCGATGTTCCTGTGGGGCCGGCTTTGCTTGGGCGTGTGGTTGATGCGTTGGGAAACCCTATCGATGGTAAGGGGCCCATTAAAGCAACAGAGCGTCGTCGTGTCGATGTTAAGGCTCCTGGAATTATTCCGCGTCAGTCTGTCCATGAACCGATGTCGACCGGATTGAAAGCGATTGACGCACTCATCCCTATTGGACGGGGGCAGCGTGAATTGGTGATTGGTGATCGCCAAACAGGAAAAACAGCAATTTTGCTCGATACATTTTTAAACCAAAAACCTTTTCATGAAAAAGGGGCTGGACGAGAGCAAGACAAAGTTTATTGTATTTATGTGGCTATCGGTCAAAAACGTTCGACTGTGGCACAATTCGTTAAAGTTTTAGAAGAACGTGGAGCGCTGGAATATTCTATTATTGTTGCAGCGACCGCTTCTGATCCAGCACCACTGCAATTTATTGCACCTCTTGCTGGGTGTGCTATGGGTGAGTATTTCCGTGATAATGGGCAACATGCTTTGATTGGTTATGATGACTTGTCAAAACAGGCGGTGGCGTATCGTCAAATGTCTCTTTTATTGCGTCGTCCTCCAGGTCGTGAAGCTTATCCGGGAGATGTTTTCTATCTGCATTCGCGTCTTTTAGAGCGGGCTGCGAAGTTGAATGCGGAAAATGGATCTGGGTCGTTGACAGCTTTGCCAGTTATTGAAACGCAAGCAAATGATGTTTCTGCCTATATTCCTACAAATGTGATTTCGATTACTGATGGACAAATTTTTCTAGAGACTAATTTGTTTTATCAAGGAATTCGTCCTGCTGTAAATGTTGGTCTTTCTGTATCGCGTGTTGGTTCTGCTGCACAAATTAAGGCGATGAAGCAAGTTGCTGGCTCGATTAAAGGTGAATTGGCGCAATATCGTGAAATGGCAGCTTTTGCGCAGTTTGGCTCTGATTTGGATGCGTCAACCCAGCGTTTGTTAAATCGGGGTGCGCGCTTGACAGAGCTGTTGAAGCAGCCACAATTTTCTCCACTCAAAACAGAAGAACAGGTGGTGGTTATTTTCGCGGGTGTGAATGGCTATCTTGATGCTTTGGCGGTTTCTGATGTTGCGCGGTTTGAGCAGGGGCTTTTGGTGCTTTTGCGGAGTGATTATCAAGATCTCTTAAAGGCAATTGCTGAGCAAAAGCAAATAACAGATGAGCTGAAAGATAAGTTGATAACTGTTCTTGATACTTATGCGAAAAATTTCTCGTGATGAATTGATGGAATGCTTGAATGGCTTCACTAAAAGATCTTAGAGACCGTATCGCTTCGGTTAAAGCAACACAAAAGATTACCAAAGCTATGCAAATGGTTGCAGCGGCAAGGTTGCATCGTGCTCAAGAGGCAGCGCAGTCTGCACGTCCTTATGCGAAGAGAATGGCTGATATTTTGACCAGTGTTGCTGCTGATGTAGATGGTGTTGATGCGCCTACTCTTATGCGTGGTACGGGGCGCGATGATGTACATCTTTTGGTGGTGTGTACTGCTGAGCGCGGTTTGTGTGGTGCTTTTAACGTGCAAATTGCTCGTCGTGCACGTGAACAGATTAAGGCATTGTTGGCGACTGATAAAATAGTAAAAATTATCACTGTGGGTAAAAAAGGCGCGGATATTTTATCGCGTGATTACAAAGGCTTGATAATTGATCATATCGATTTGCATGCTGTAAAGCGAATTGGTTTTGCAGAGGCAGTGATGATTAGTCAACGGATTGTTGATTTATTCAATGAAGGCGCTTTCGATGTTTGTACGCTGTTTTATTCTGAATTTGTTTCCGTAATTAATCAGCGTCCAACAGCTTTGGATTTGATTCCAATGGTTGCTCCAAAAGCAGCTGTTGGGGCAATAGATATTGTGGAGCAAATCGATCATAACAAAGGTTCACAATCGATTGTTTATGAATATGAACCTGATGCTGCGTCTCTTTTAGAGGCCCTTGTACCACGTAATCTTTCGGTGCAAATCTTTCGGGCTTTGCTAGAAAATGTTGCTGGTGAAATGGGCGCCAAGATGACAGCTATGGATAATGCATCGCGCAATGCGGGTGAAATGATTAGTAAATTGACGGTGGCTTATAATCGTCAACGTCAAGCACAGATTACGACAGAATTGATCGAAATTATTGCGGGCGCTGAAGCGCTTTAAATGGAGAAGGTAAAGATTGATGGTAAAAGCAGTAACCTCAAGCAAAGGAACAGAAAAAGGTGAAAAAAAGAAACCAGCTGCTCGTTCCAGCGTGAAAAAAGCCGCTTCGAAATCTCAAGTGGATGTAAAGGCTTCCTCTGTACCTGCGCGTGATGCAGCTAAAGATACACCTGTAAAAAAAGATACATCTGCAAAAAAAGAAGAGCATGCAAAAGGCGCTGTTGGTGAAATCAAGCAGATTATTGGTGCTGTCGTTGATGTGCAATTTGAAGGTGAATTGCCAAAAATTCTCAACGCTTTGGAAACAGAGAATTTAGGCAATCGCTTGGTATTAGAAGTTGCGCAGCATTTGGGTGAAAATACTGTGCGTACGATTGCTATGGATACGACTGATGGTTTGATGCGGGGCCAAAAGGTTGTGGATACAGGCACACAAATTAGCGTTCCTGTAGGAGAAGCAACGTTGGGACGTATTATGAATGTGATTGGAGAACCGGTGGATAATGTGGGACCAATCGCTTCAACCAAAACACGTTCTATTCACCAAGAGGCACCTGAATATGTTGAACAATCGACTGTTTCGGAAATTCTCGTAACCGGTATTAAAGTCGTGGATTTGTTAGCCCCTTATTCTAAAGGGGGTAAAATTGGCTTGTTTGGTGGTGCTGGTGTTGGAAAAACCGTTCTCATTATGGAGCTTATAAACAATATTGCAAAGGCACATGGTGGCTATTCTGTATTTGCTGGTGTGGGAGAACGTACACGTGAAGGAAATGATCTTTATTATGAAATGATCGAAAGCCGCGTGAATGTGAATCCAAAAGAGAATAATGGTTCAACGGAAGGGTCAAAGTGTGCCCTTGTTTACGGGCAAATGAATGAACCACCAGGAGCGCGTGCGCGTGTGGCTCTTTCAGGATTGACAATTGCAGAAAGTTTCCGTGATGAAGGACAAGATGTTCTCTTCTTTGTGGATAATATTTTCCGTTTCACGCAAGCAGGAGCTGAGGTATCTGCTCTTTTAGGGCGTATTCCTTCTGCTGTTGGGTATCAGCCGACTTTGGCAACGGATATGGGGGCGTTGCAAGAACGTATTACCAGTACAAAAACAGGCTCTATTACTTCCGTTCAGGCAATTTATGTTCCGGCAGATGACTTGACGGATCCGGCGCCGGCAGCGTCTTTTGCTCATTTGGATGCAACAACTGTTCTTTCGCGCTCTATTGCGGAAAAGGGGATTTATCCAGCGGTTGATCCGCTTGACTCTTTCTCGCGTATGTTGGATCCATTGATTGTGGGGGAAGAGCATTACACGGTTGCTTGTCAAGTGCAAACCATTTTACAACGTTATAGAGCGCTTCAGGATATTATTGCTATTCTTGGAATGGATGAACTTTCTGAAGATGACAAATTGCTGGTGGGGCGGGCGCGTAAAATTGAACGTTTCCTTTCGCAACCTTTCCATGTTGCGGAAGCCTTTACTGGTTCGCCGGGGAAACTCGTTCCTTTGGAAGAGACAATCAAAGGCTTTAAGGGGCTTTGTGCTGGCGATTACGATGATTTACCAGAAGCTGCTTTTTATATGGTTGGTTCGATTGATGAAGCACTTGAAAAAGGAAAGCGTCTCATGGCAGAGGCTTCTTAGTAAGAAGCTTCTTATTCAAGAGAAAACTGTCATGGGTATTTTTCGTTAAAAAGGACGAGTCGTTGGAGAAAACGGAGAGTCCTTATATCGGGTATTGTGGAGACTTTTGTGGAAAACAATAGAGAAGAGCATTTTTTATTTGAGCTTGTATCGCCTGAAAAAATTGTGTTTTCAGAGCAGGTCGTGTCTGTTGTTCTTCCTTCAGCCTCAGGTTATTTGACAGTTATGGCGCATCATGCGCCATTGGTGGCAAGTATTGTGTTGGGCAGTGTTCGTGTTCGCACCTCTGTGGGTGAAAAATTATTTGTTGTATGCGGGGGTGTTGCAAATATTACCTTTTCAGGCTGCTCTTTATTGGTAGAGCACGTTGTGGCTGTAGAGAATCTTTCTTTTGATGTATTAGAACAGCAGATTTTGCAGATTCAAGCGACGTTAGAAGGAGGGACAAGTGATGAGGACAATCATAAAATAGAGGCTTTTTTCCAGCAGTTGTCAGCTGATGGTGCTGTGTTGATAGAAGCGTAGCAGAGTATACAGGAAAAGATGACATGAGCGGAAAAAAGAGTACGGTTGTGTCTGCTAAAAGGAGTGCAAAACCTTTTCCTCATCCTGGTCGTGTCTTTGCGGGACCTTTGCCAAAGTGCTTTGTTTATATTTTTGCTTCTCTTATTTTGCAATGGGCTTATGGTTTAGGGGCTAATATTGTTCAGTCTAACATTGTCCATCTTACGGGTGATTTTCATGCAACTTTGGCCGAGACGACATGGCTGGTAGCGGCTTATATGGCGCCAAATGTGAGTGTAGCGATTATGTTGATCAAAATCCGCTATCAATTTGGGCTGCGCGCTTTTGCTGAATTATCAATTCTTGGCTTTGTTTTGGTTTGCGTGTTGCAGCTCTTTGTTACGGATTTGCGTTCTGCATTGATTATTCGCTTTTTTGCTGGGATTGCTGCTGCTCCTTTGGCTTCGCTTGCGCTGCTTTATATGATGGAGGCTTTTGCTCCAGCAAAGAAGTTTACTGTTGGTCTTAGTTTGAATTATATGAATGCGGCTTTAGCGGCACCTTTATCACGTTTGATTTCTCCTGATTTGCTGGAAAATGGTGGTTTTTCCAGTCTTTCCGCTCTGGAAATGGGGTTGGTTCTTATCAGCTTGGTCTGTATCTATACTTTGCCTCTTACTCCTGTTGTGCGTAGTAAGGTTATTCAAAAATTAGATTGGATAAGCTATGGTTTGATTGCTCTTGGTCTTGGATTAAATGCTGTGATCATGTCTGTTGGCATATTGTATTGGTGGTATGAAGCACCATGGATTGGTTGGGGGCTCGCACTTGCTATTTTCTCGTTGGCTATTGCTATTATTATTGAGCTTAATAGAGAAAAACCGTTGATTGATCTCCGTTGGATTTTCAGTAAAGAAATGGTCCAATCTGTTTTTATTTTATTTATTTTTCATGTTTTTTTATTGGAGCGGTCAAATTTGCCCGTAGGGTTTTTTAATCTTTTTGGTTTGCTCAATCGTGAGATGGCGCCCATGTATCTTGCGGTGACATTAGGGATTCTGTTAGGGGGGGCTGTTTGTGTCTTTTTTTTACGGGCGGGGCGTGAGGATTATTTTTATTTGTTGTCTTTGGGTTGTTTGGCGTTAGGAGCTTATTTAGATAGTCATGTAAACCATTTAACGCGCCCACAAGATATGATGTTGAGCCAAGGGTTGGTGAGTTTTAGTTATGCACTTTTTTTGCCTCCTGCTCTTTTCAAAGGGTTTGTGATCGCTGGTGAGCGAGGACCGCGTTACGTTTTAAGTTTTATTGCTGTTTTTTTGCTAACGCAAGTGACAGGGGGATTGATGGGGTCGGCTTTTTTTGGCAGCCTTCAGTTTTATTTTGCCCATAAGAACTTTGAGTCCTTAACACAAAATATTATTATTACTGATCCGCTTATTTCTGGTGAGATGAATACTTTATTTTCGCCTTCTTATGGTGTTTCTGTTCCCAATGGCTTGAGAAGTGAGCAGGGTACTTCTATGTTGATAGAGAAATTTAAGTTAACAGCAAATATTTTTGCTTATGATGACGTTTTTCGGCTTTATTTTTATATTTCAATGGTTGTATTCGTTATTTTTCTTGCCACAATGATTGTTAAGTCATGTTCTTTGCGTGCATTAGAAAAGTAGAGTAATGTCATAAAAAGAGGGGTGCAAAAAAAATGATAAAAAAATTACGGTCAAAAGCTACGATTGTTGCATTCCTATCGGGCATTACGGGTGTTTTGCTGATTTTGTGGGCTTGGAGGCTTCCTCCTTTTGTGAGTAACATTCAAATAACGGATAATGCTTCTATTAAGGGCAATGTTACTCTGGTTAGTTCACAGATCTCTGGGGTAATCGCACGGATTTATGTGCAAGATTATCAACGCGTTGAAAAGGGAATGCTGCTTTTTGAGCTCGATGATTCTCTTTTTCGGCAGCAGCTTGCACGGGCACAGGCTGTTCTCGATTCAAAAAATGCAAAACTGGCAAGTATTGAATTACAAGCACAGCTTTTGCAGGGCGAAATTAATACAGCAGAGGTGGAATTGGCGCGTTCACGAGCATTTTCCAATGTTGTTCCAGATAGTAAAAAGTTAGGTTTTGGTGATGCGGCAAGTTCTGTTTCGCGTCCTCTTTCACAACTCTTGACAGCTCTCGAAACAAAACGCCAATTGCAAAAACAATTGGATCTTGAACGGCAAAGTTTACAGTCAGAAATTGCGGGAGCGAAGGTGAGTGTTGAGTTGGCAAAACTTAATCTCGATCACACAAAGATTTTATCTCCTCGAACAGGCTATATTGGATTAGTTGGAGCGCGGGTAGGGCAATATGTTATGCCAGGGACACAATTGGTCTCTGTTATTTCTGATGATATTTGGATTATTGCTAATTATAAGGAAACGCAACTTTCTCAGATGCGTGTGGGACAACCGGTTGTTTTTTCTGTTGATGCATTGAACAACAAAAAGTTAACAGGGCGTGTGGTTCGTTTTGCACCTGCTACAGGCTCAGAATTTTCATTGTTAAAAACGGATACGACAATTGGTAATTTTATCAAAATTGCGCAACGTATTTCAGTACGGATTGCTTTAGATCCTGGGCAGGAAGGGATTGAAAAACTCATTCCTGGCATGTCCGTAGTTACCTATGTAGATACTTCGCAGCGAGTCGATTCTGGAGGATGAAATTTTGGGTTTTTTCAGTTTAATTTTTGCGTCATTTACTTATAGCAAGTGGTTGTTTACATTGGAAGATTTCGTTTGGTTTGCTATACTACATGTTTTAAAGCTCTTAGGCTTCTTATACTTTTATGTCATGATGTAAAATAATGTTCCTTAGAATATTAAAGCGCATGCATCTTTACTCACTTCCATTTCTTTTGAACTAACTCAGTAGGGGGGGTGGAGTATTGGAAGCTTTGCTTGTGGTTTTGCACAACACTGTCCTTTGAGGTGTGGTGTCACCGCATGTTTGGAAGATGGGGGTAGGGGGAAGCCAGATAAAAAATTGGATTATAGACTGGGTCGGATGGGAAACTTATCCTTTTGGGTGAGGGCGTAAAGTTAGGAGGAAGACGTAAAGTTTATATTTTGTAAACCATAAAAATGCCCGTTTTAAGGCGGGCATTAAAAGGGAAGGTTATTGGTTGTGTTATTAATTTTTACGGATCAGTAAGAAGCTTACTAAAACGACTCCTGCTGCTAATGCGAGGGTTTTTTTAGGATTTTCTTTCGCTTTTTTCTTTAATTCTGTAGCATGTTCGTTGAGGTGATAAAGTGCGTGACGGCCTTTTTGTTTCCATGTGTTAAACAGCTCAGAAATGTTTTCAAAGCTATCATTTTGAAAACTCCAATGATTTACGGGGACCAGCTCTCTTTTTAATTGTGCTATACGTTTTTTAATTTTAGCATTTTTTCTATGGGGTGAAAATAGACACATTTATTGACTCCTTCATGTGTTAAATTGTTGCGTGACAGTTGGAATTGTGTTTGGGGTTTTGCTATAACGGCTTGAACATTGAAAGGTTGCATTGATAATGCCGCGCGTGGGTGAGATAAGAATTAAAAGTTTGGGTTTAATGAGGCATTTCTTAATGTACTTGAGTTCATTTCGTGATGGTGTTTGTTAAGGATGTAAGGTAAAAATTTTTACAAAATGGTGTAAGATTCATTCATAAAGATGGTGGGCGATGTCTTCATTTTTTTGTTTGTTTAAAGTGTTGGGATAGCTTTTGGCACTTGAAATAGTTTATAAGGAGTTTTTATCTATCTATTCTCTTGTGGCTGTAGGGAGTGGTATTGATTGATTCAATTAAGAAGATTTAAAATGAGGAAATCTTACGATATTTGGGGTTGCTATTCAAATTTGTAAAAAATAGATTATTATAAATCAATATGTTGGATTAATTTGGCGATGTCTTTCATGCATTTTTAAAAATTGCGCTTTGATAGGCGTTATCTGTTGTGTTGTAAAACATTGTTTTGTGGTGACGTTGATTAAGGTATCGGCATGCAACTTAAAAATACAGTATTGTCTCTGTTTTGTTTCAGTTTCTTTTTGAAGCAACCAAGTGTAGAAGTATAAACTTGAACAGAAGTAGTAGAACTTATCCGGTGCGTCTATAGAATGAATCTACCTATGAATTGTATTGCATCAGTGTTAGTAGGTAGAACCTTTTGAGAGCAATCTGTTAAGATTGGTGGGCGGTGTAATTTTCGTCCTTTGAAGCGCGGAGGAAGTCAATGTAAATAATGATTGATAGCGCAGGTTTTAAAAATTTGAGGACTTGATGAGTACGACTTATTTTTTATCTAAACCACTTGAGCGTCGTCGATCTGTTGGTGTTGCTGTTGGTGATGTGATTATTGGGGGGCAGAGCCCGATAGTTGTACAGTCAATGACTAATACAGATACCGCTGATGTTGATGCAACTGTTTCTCAAGTAGCTGCTCTTTGGCAAGCTGGTTCACAATTGGTTCGAATTACTGTTGATCGCGATGAAGCGGCGGCGGCTGTACCAAAAATACGGGAGCGATTGGAGAGGTTAGGATTTTTTGTACCATTGGTTGGGGATTTTCATTATATTGGTCATAAGCTTTTATCTGAGCATCCTGCGTGTGCTGAGGCGCTTGCAAAATATCGCATCAATCCTGGAAATGTTGGTTTTGGCGCAAAAAAAGATCGTCAATTTGCAGAAATTATAGAGATTGCTTGTCGGTATCATAAACCTATTCGCATTGGCGTGAATTGGGGTTCTCTTGATAATGCGTTGTTAACACGGCTTATGGATGAAAATGCACAGCAAGAAAAACCCTTATCTGTGGCTGAAGTGATGCGGGAAACTGTTGTTCAGTCGGCTTTGCTTTCGGCTGCTTTAGCAGAAGAGTTAGGATTGGGGCGTGATAAAATTATTCTTTCTGCTAAAGTGAGTGATGTCCAAGATCTTATTGCTGTCTATACCACCTTGGCGGCGCGTTGTGATTATGCTCTTCATTTGGGATTAACGGAAGCTGGGATGGGAACAAAGGGCATTGTTGCTTCTTCGGTGGCTTTGGGTATTTTATTACAGCAAGGGATTGGCGATACGATACGAATTTCCTTAACACCAAAACCTGGTGGTGATCGGACACGAGAAGTAAAGGTGGGGCAAGAACTTTTGCAAGTGATGGGGTTTCGCCAATTTTTGCCTGTTGTTGCGGCTTGTCCTGGTTGTGGGCGCACAACTTCTACGGTCTTTCAACAATTGGCGCAAAAAATTGAAGCAGATTTATACAAAAATATGCCTGTTTGGCGTGAAAAATACCCTGGCGTTGAAAGTTTGAAGGTGGCTGTGATGGGATGTATCGTCAATGGACCGGGGGAGTCAAAACATGCGGATATTGGAATCTCTTTGCCTGGAGTGGGGGAAAGTCCAGCGGCACCTGTTTTTATTGAGGGACAAAAGGTAAAAACTTTGCGGGGTGATCACATTGCTGAAGAATTTGAAGCGCTTTTGAGTGATTATATTCATACACGCTTTGGGCAAGGTTGAGGTAAAAATCGCATAAGGTTGAAGTAAAAAGGGTGTGTCGTTTTTTTTAAACAAGCTGTCTTCAATGTGAAGAGGGTGCTGTTGTATGCTGCTTTAGCTATGGTCAATACTGTTGTTGGTTGCTTATTATTTTAGGTAAAACCAGATGATATGCCTGTTTTAGAATCAGAAGCTTATGAAGGATATTAATGAGTTTGAGTGTGTTAAGACTATTAAGCAAAACGATATGAATACTTTAAATGGATCCGTAAATGTTGTTGCTGGTTTTTGGCTGCTCTTGAGACAGTAAAATATTTAACGGATTCTTCAAATATCAAATTATAGAAAGAACATTGTTTATTGATTTTTCAGGCATTTTCCCAGCATTTTTTGGGGTATCAAATTGATAGGATTGGAAATCCTTATAGCGATTATAGTCCTATTTGTCGTAAAATGTAAGCTTTTATATGGATATAAAATGATGTATACGGGTGCCTTTTTTGGCGTTATTGGGGGAGTGCATGACAAGTATATTAGCGTTTGGCTTTTTATTTAATGGTATAAGGATTTTAACTGGCGCCTTTATTGTCTTTTATATGCTTGAAAAAGGCTTAACGCTTATTGATATTGGTGTCATTAAGTCGTTTCAGGCTTTTATTATGATGGTTACCGATATTCCTCTGGGATATTTTGCTGATCGAAAAAGTTACAAAATATCGATCGTTTTGGCAGCGGCTTTTGCTGCCACATGGCTCTTTCTCATGGGATTTTCTACAAGCTTTTATGGTTTTCTTTTGGCAGAAACTTTTAATGCCTTATCGCTGACATTAATTGCTGGAGCCTATAATGCTTTACTTGTTCAATATGCAAAAGAAAAATTGACATCTACTAAAAAAGTGCTTGGTTCCAGCTCTCAATATAATTACATCGGCATGTTTATATTCAGTTTAATCGGGGCATATTTTGCTGATTATTCTAGCCAATATATATGGTATATCGCGGCGTTTTTAATGTTGATGACGACACTATTTGGTTTGTTTTTTCTTGATGACTTGAAGGGGGAGAAAAAACCAAATAAAGTGAATTCTCTCATTTGTGAAGCTAAGGAGATGTTGTCTATTTTTATTAAAGTTCCTTATATCTCTTTATGCTTTTATTTTTCATTGATCTTTTTCAATATATTCTCGCAGTATTGGCAGTGGATATTTAAAGATCATAATATTAATGTCACTTATTTTGATCTTGGTGTGACATTTTCACTTATATTGTTCTCTCAGCTCTTGGCTAGTCTTCTCTTTACAAAACTAAGTGAAAGAGTGAATTTTATTTTACTGTTGTTTCTTTCGGCTTCACTGATTTTTACCGTTGCTTTCTTTGAACCAAGAAAAGAAATGGCTGTCATTTTAGTCTGTATGATTTTTTATCTCATTAAGTATACATATCTTCGTGTAGAAGTTGTTTTGCATGATAGTATTAGTGATTATTTCAGGGCTACATATGAATCTTTCTTGTCAACTGTTGGGAGATTTAGCTTATTGGTATTTTTTTACATGAGTGCGTATATGGTCAATATATTTGGCTTTTTCTCACTCGTTTATATTTTTGCTATTTATTTATTGATTTACTTGTTAGCAGTATTTTTTTTAGAAGGAACTCTCAAAAAAGTTCAGTGAAAATATTAACTTATTACGATACGTATTTTATAGGGTTTCATAGTGGGGCAAGGCTTTTATTTATTAAGGCGCATCGTTGTTTTTGCATGTTGAATGAGAAAGCTGAATAGTCTCAGTTATTCTTATTTAAAATCTATGTATGTTGAAGTAATCAAAGTCATCTGCTTGTACATTATAAGTGGGCTTGGCATAATAATCGTTAAAAAGGAAATAAAAATGCTGCTCATGAATATTGCACAAAGAGTTGCTGATAAGATTGGACGCTGATAAAGAAAATGATTGTGCCAGATTATATGCTTATTAAGGAATGGTGATGAAGCAGTTTTCCCCATTTTCATTGGTTCCTTGCTGGTAACCCTTTATCTCATTAGAGCTAATTTAAGCAGTCGGACAATTTATAGCCTGTCCTCATAAGAATTCCCGTATGATCGATTTTGATATTTTGATGATCTATTTTATTGTTGGTATATTTAGCGGATTTTACCATTGCCTCCTTTAAAATATCAATCATCTTGTTGAGATAATTTTTTTACGTTGTTCATTCTCGTTTTTGAGTATTTTCTCTTTGATTGTGGCGTTAGCTCTGTATTTTCTGATGTTAGAAAATTTCTGATCCAGATAATAAACTTATCTATGGAAACTTTGAATGATATCTCCCCTCTTTGAGAGGGAATAAAACCAAGTACAGAAATATTGTTGAGTACAATTTGCTACAAATAAGCCACAAGAAAACAGCATATATTGATATATTTGATAGGAATCTGTTAAGCCGTACAAATTATGGTCATTAAAAGGTAAAGCGATGAAATCGTTATCCATAACGCGTGTTGTAACATTGATAACTCTTTTTTTGTATCTGTGTTGTTGGGATGTACGCGCGTGGATAGTCTAGAACAGTACGATAGACTTTACGAAAAATATATCAGTGAAAATTACGGCGCTTTTGAACATTTTCAAAAGCATGAACAAGCAAAAAAATTTGTATACAGCCATGGCTATCAGAATATCGTACCAAAGTTTGACATTATACGGCATCGTCACATACTGATTGTTTTATGTGGACGCTTCGTTAATTTATTACGCGGTGATTATAATGAATGGATATCAGCAGATATGTTACTCAATGTCATAAGCAGTTTGCGTAATGACTATAACTGGAGAGAAAGCGATTTTATTTGGGCATATAATATGTCTATGAATGCTACCGACCCCATGATTGATTACGCGAAAAAATTTCTTAATTCTTCCAGCGGAAATGGCATCAGCCCAACAACACAAATTATTGACCTTGTGTCTAGTATGAGAGCTGGTCATGGTGACAACACTAAACAAATAGCGCGTTTTTGCATAGAGCTAAACACGATATATGACATGATGAAACCAAGAAGAATTTACAAATGACATTGAATGGATAATGAGAAAAATTCTCTCGAAGGATATTAAATGGCTATAATACTCTTGATAATCGCGGCATTTTCTTGGCCATGTTGCATGTTTTTTTATTATGGCTTCAAAAGGTGGACATATTTTCCAGCTTTTACAACAGGCATAGGTTCACTTACAATGATGCTTTTCATCTTAATAAGAAAATTGCACTTAAAGGAGGAAATTTGCACTTGGATTGAAAAAACTACTTATCACAAATTAGATTGCGCTATTATATATAATAATAAGGACTTTTTTTATCTTTCTGTTGCAATGATCATTCTCTGTTTAAGCTTATCAATTCTCTTTTTATGTGATGAATTGAATAAACGAGATAAAGAGCGTGATGAATTAAAGTTGTACAGTGATCAAGATTATTATTAAATTGAAGTTATTACACAATTTTGTAAATAAAAATGTTTCTGCTTTTGAAGGAGCATGCCGACACAATCATTCACTTTTCTCGCCCCTAATGTTGCGGATAGCCCTTGGCTTTTAAGACGGTTCATAAGAGGCATTTTTTTAGTTTTTTCTTTGATGTTTTGCCCCACACGGCTTTTCCCGCTTGTGACGTGCAAGCAAATGATTTTGATTGATTTAACATACACAGATTTGAAATGAGAGAATCTTACGGTATTCAGGGTTCTTATTCAAGTTGAAAAAATGCAAATTATCATTATAAATCAATGTATTATATATTTCTTGCTAAGAAAAGAGAGATCGGTAATAATATTTTTTGGTCTTTCGTTCTATTGAAATTAATGGCTTTATTTATCCTGTTATGCCGTAACATACTGTCATTTGAGGGGTGGTGAAGGTAGCCTGTTTGATACATTAAGTATTTTAAGAAGTGCATGGTGAATATTCTTAAGTCTGTTTATCGAGTCTTTAGTTTAAGTGAATCGCATGCGTGGAAAGCTAGAGGAACTTACTCGCTAGGAAACTAGACTGTTTACAGAGCAGATTGTATTAAAAGACTTTGTTCTTTGAGGGTGGCATAAAAATCAAAATAGCCATTATGTTCATTTTTTTCTGATATTTTAAATACGAGCTTCAAAAAAATGATGCTTAAACTAAACAACGAGAACTTTTGTAAAAGTGTTTTTAGAGAGCAAGCAATACACGACTGAATTTACAGAATGTAACCATATTTGATCTTTTACAACAAGATAGCGTGGAAAGGCATAAAAATTACGACTCTTTACTGAGGGCAGTGTACTCCTAGGGTTGGCAATAAACAACAGATGACTTTGATAAGGCTACAAAGCCAATCGGCATTTTTATTGTTTTTTGCGGGTTTATAAAATGCCTTGTTGTATACTTATTCTGTTTATTTTTGCCTTATCGTTAGAAGATTAAAGACATAAAGGAGAAAACGAGTTTTCCTCTTTCCGGTTGTTTTTTATTCGGCTTTAAAGCATCCACTGTAATATCTTTTAAAACATGGTGATTACGCATTGTTTTACATTTTGTTTCTTTTAGTCTTTAATGGAAGGCATTTTTCATGCAAAATAGGATACCTAGAATGCATTTGTGTTATAAATTTACGCGGCTTGTTTTAATGAAATTCCTCTTAAGATTTGTCGCACCCATTTCATGATAAGGACTATAATGGAGATTAATGGTAATGTTTCTTGGAAAAGTCTATTATGCATTCAATAAATATGACGGTGTACACTATGTACAATAGGGTGGATGAAGTTTAATTTTGGCGTATTGCACTAAAGTGTGCTGCTTGTTGGAGGGGGAGTGCTTTAGCGCCAAAAGGATGTAAGAATGCTTCTGCTTTACTGATGAGTGTATCTCGCTTTTTTTGGGTTTCTTTAATGCCGTAAAGATGAACAAAAGTGGCTTTTTGTGCCGTTTCATCTTTCCCAGCCGTTTTTCCTAGGGTTTGCGTGTTGGCGGTGACATCAAGAAGGTCATCGGTTAATTGAAAGGCTAAACCAAGATAGGTCCCAAAATCAGTAAGTTTTTCAGTTAATTCTTTAGATGCATTGCCAATGATGGCACCTGCTTGGCAAGCAAAGCTTATCAGGGCTGCTGTTTTCATGTGTTGTAGAGTGATGATGTCAGTACTTTCTTGCGGTCTTTTTTCAGCTTCAAGGTCCAGCATTTGTCCACCTAACATACCGCCAAGTCCTGCCGATTGTGCAAGAGATGTGATCAGCTTGATTCTAATATCTGTAGATAGATTACTAGCTTTATGGGCAATGATTTCAAAGGCAAATGTTAAGAGGGCATTGCCTGCTAGAATTGCTGTTGCTTCATCAAATGCTATATGGACGGTGGGTTTTCCACGCCGGAGTGTATCGTTATCCATAGCGGGAAGATCATCATGAATGAGCGAATAACAATGGACACATTCTAAGGCACATGCAACATCAAGAGAATGTTCTACAGGGACGTCAAAAAGTGTAGCACTTTGAATTACAAGAAAAGGACGCAAGCGTTTTCCACCGTTCAGCACACCATAGCGCATGGCTTTGATTAAATTTTTAGGGCGTGAAATTTCACCATTTTGGATTTGATCACTTAACAGGGTATCAAGCCGCTTTTCAACGGTATGTCCATGTTTTGCAAGAAGGGTGGTAAATTCGTGCATTCTTGCTTCCTTTGTTTTTACAAAAATGAAATTATGAAGTTTAAAGAGAAAGGTTGTCGCTTTTTCTTGTTTTCATAAATTGGCGTCGTTTTTTATTAAAAATCAACTTCTCTTTTTATCCGTATCTCTACTGTATGCGCAAATCCCTTTTTAAACCAAATAAAAATTGAATGAAGGGCTTATAAAAAAGCTTTCATTGGTGTATAAAATTCTCAAATTTTGCAGTGTTTTTGATATTCATTTGATTATTGTGACACCATTTTTGATAATAAGAAGGTCATTTTTAGTAAGAGGGGGATCATTTTGACATTGCCTCTTCTTTTTTATCAGTGTATAATATCTTCAAATTTTATGGTGTTTTTAAATGAAGCATTGTCATTTTTGACATTGCTTTTTCTGTTTTAATGGATTTGGAGTGTCTTTTTATGGCTGTACCTAAACGAAAAACCTCTCCAGCGAAGAGGGGCATGCGCCGTTCGGCTGATGCTCTGAAGGCGCCGACTTATATCGAAGATAAAAATTCTGGTGAATTACGTCGTCCTCATCACATTGATTTGAAAACGGGAATGTATCGTGGGCGTTCCGTTTTAGTAGTTAAAGACTGAGCGTTTTCTTTCTTTTCCAGAGGTCAACTTTTTTATTTCATCGATCAATGCACGCTTGGGGCGTGCATTTTCGCTTTAAGATGAATGTTGAGGCTCCCTTGCGTCGTCTTCTATCGATGTGGAATAGGGAATGTATCGTGGATGTTCCGTTTTAGTGGTTAAAACTTTAGCGTTTTCTTTCTTTTCCAGAGGTCAACTTCTTTTATTTCATCGATCAATGCACGCTTGGGGCGTGCATTTTCGCTTTAAGATGAATGTTGAGGTTCCCTTGCATCGTCTTCTATCGATGTGGAACAGGGAATGTATCGTGGATGTTCCGTTTTAGAGGTTATAAAACTTTAGCGTTTTCTTTCTTTTCCAGTGGTGAACTTCTTTTATTTCATTAGTGAATGCATTGGGTAAGATGCGTTTTTCACTTTTTCTTGAGAACATGTGTGGGATAAAGTTTTGCTGTAGAGAAATGATTCTATTGTGGGAGATGATTTTCTTGTTTTCTTGAGAGGCTATAAGGGATTGCTTGTATCAGTGTCTTTTATGATGACTTCGTTAAGAGCTTGGGTATTGATATAAGTTAGCTCAGTAATAAAATCATTTTGTATCGCACTTAATCTTTATTGACTGTAGAGAGAATCCTATTAGACCGTAAAATATCGTCGTTTAAGGCGGTTGATCCATGTAAGGCTTTAAGCATACCGGTGTTTTTTATGAGAATATTTAAGGCAATGGTTTGTCTATAGGCTTATATTGTGACATGTGATTCTCCTTAAAAAAATAGAGATCGACATCACATTGATTTATAAAGATCATTTGTTGTTTTGCACCTTGAATGGAAGGTCTATCATAGGATTTTCTCATTTCAAATTTTCCCCCATGTTGAATCAATGACAATCACTTGCTTTTCGGTCACAAGTGGGGCTGGCATGTGGGTGAAAACTCTATAAAAAAGGAAAAATGTTTATAATGCATATTTTCAAATGTAAGAATTGTTGTAACATTGGGGTTAAGTGTATGCTGATGCCAGCGTGCTTTCTTATGAGCAGAAAAGAGAAAACCGTTACAAGACAGAAGGTGTACACATTCAATAACCTTTAGTGCTTTTTATGATAAAGGTACATGAGACTTTTCTATGAATATCACGCTGTATTTTCATGTTTTTGAACTAAGAATTGTCTATATATTTTTCTTATTTTTGTGAATATAAGGGATTTGTTGCGAACAGCTTGTAAAAATAAGTAAACTTAAAACCAAATATGTTATGTGTGGGGGTGAGCAAAGTATTTTATCAAAGCCGGTACGACTCTCCAGTTCATAGCTTGTTTATGAATGATTTTATGGTGTTGCTTACCTAAGTTTATGATTTTTTGTTATCTGTTCATAATTAGACAACATATTGATTTATATATATAATTCACTTTTTTCTATTGAATTAGAACCCCGAATAACGTAAGATTCACTCATTTCAAATCTCTCTATCTAGAATCAATCAAAACCACTCGTTTGCACGTCACAAGTGGGATGAGTGTGTGGATAAAATTTGTATAAGAAAGAACTAAAAATGGTTCTTATGAAGAGTCTTAAGAGCCAAGGGTTGTCGCAACATTGGGGGCTAGCAAATATAATGATGGTGCCGGCTTGCTTCTTCATAAACGTAAAGATGGTGGTGCTCAATGGCTTTATCGTTATACCATTCATGGTCGGCGCCGTGAAATGGGCTTGGGTGCCTTGCGAGATGTTTTTTTAAAACAAGCCCGTGAATTGGCAACTGGATGGTGGGCTGTTTTACGTGAGGGGCGTGATCCCATTAAAGAACGTGAGAAACAAAAGCGTGAGGCAATGCGCAATCTCCATTATTTAAAAGATATCGTGTTGGATGCTTTTGAAAGCCGTAAAGCTGAATTAAAAAATGATGGTGAGGCTTGTGATTGGTTTTCACCCTTACACCTTTATATTTTCCCCAAATTAGGCTGTCTGCCTGTTTCAGAGATTACGCAAACAGAGATACGCAATACCCTTGCCTCTATTTGGCATACAAAAGCTGCAACAGCAGATAAAGCACTGAAGCGTCTTAATCTTTGTCTCAAACATGCGGTTGCATTGGGTGTGGATGTTGATTTACAAGCAACGATAAAAGCACGCGCGCTCTTAAGGTAAGCAACGTCATAAAACTATTAATAGACTAGCCATGGATTGGAAAGAAGTCACTGCCTTTTATCAGTTACTCTGTAAAACATAACATAACTGGCTTTGCGTTTGCTTGTCCTGATAGGCGTTCGTACTAATCCTTTGCGTCATATTCGTGAAGATCAGATTGAAGATGATAACTGGACAATTCCTGCTGAGAATATCCAATCTTTAGCGGTCTGTTTAAAATAGAGATTGAGACTTTTAAGAGTTCTATGAATCGTTCTAGATTTTTTGTGTTCGATTGGAATAAGAATATTGCGTATATCTCGTAATCTCTGAAATAAGAAACCTCATTTGGGAAAAATATGAAATTGAAAGGGGCAATGCTAACGTTCATTTTTATTGTTATTTTTTAAGTTAGTTTTACAGCTTTCAAAAGTATTTGGAATGCCTTTTACAGAATGGAGATGATGGTTTTAGTTCATGCTTTTTTTATCGCGTTCTTTAATGGGGGGAATGCTTCTCATGCAAAATAGAGCGCCCAAGACAAAATATCTTATGTTGTACTGTCACGCATTTTTTTAAAGGAATATTTTTCAATATTTGTGGCATTCATTTTATGACGGCGTTTTTGAATGTTACAATGGTTTTGTAGAAGGGGGTCAATGGTAAAGTTTCGGTGTAGTGTATAAACGGCACTATGATCTTTACGCTTAATAAAAAAGCAAGCCCCGCCCTTACACATCTTGCCAGATTCCAATGTTGGTATATCCTTTGGTGTTTGAGACAGTGTCTCGCTCTTTTTGTACAGTTTTTACCCACAGATCAACTCCACTTGTGATTGACAAGCAAGTGATTTGATTGCTTCAACATGAGAGAAATTTGAAATGAGAAATCTTACCATATTCAAGATTCTAATTTAATAATGAATAATGCTAGATTATGATGATTAATCAGTTTATTATCTATGAAGAAAGAAAATGAGGAAGAGGAATTTGTCGAAAAGTTAGATTGTTTATAGATTGGCGCTGGTTAAGAAACTTTGTCCTTAAGGGCAGAGAGGATGTTAAAAAATAAAACCAGCTTTTCGCTGGTTTTATCGAAATATCATCATTATGATGAAAGAGTGTATTATGCAGCGTAGACAGCTTTACTGTTTTCATCTGTTTCTTCTCTCTCAGTTTTAAACTCGCGTTCCGGCTTGTTGGAGAGATGCATCTCTATGAGATTGATAGCTTCTGTTTCAGAAAGACTATTAATAACCGCAATTTCGCGGGCCATTCTTTCAAGAGCAGCTGTATAAAGTTGGCGCTCAGAGTAAGATTGTTCAGGTTGTAGATTAGAGCGGAAAAGATCACGGACCACTTCAGCGATACAAATAAGATCTCCTGAGTTGATTTTAGCATCATATTCTTGTGCACGACGTGACCACATGGTCCGTTTAACGCGTGCTTTTCCGCGTAAAACTTTTAAGGCACGTTCGACAGAATCACTAGCAGATAATTTACGCATTCCAACGGAAAGGGCTTTTGCAATGGGGACTTTGACATCCATCTTATCTTTCGCGAAATGAATGACAAAAAGTTTTAATTTATGTCCTGCAACTTCTTGATCTTCAATCGCTATAATTTGTCCTACTCCATGCGTAGGGTAGACGATATATTCAGAGGTTGCAAATTCTTTGGTCTTGGAAGACGTTCCATGTTGGGATGCCATATTTTAGTTTACTCCCTTATGATCAACAAATGTATCGGAAAACAGGTTATAAACCTGAGGGTTGAGTTTTCTTTAACCAAGTATATTGTACCAATTAAGTGAGCATAAAAGCCGAGTACTTTTAAATCAAAAAAAAATACACCGCTTTACTATAACAAGCAAAGAAAAATACTTAGAAAGATGATCATGTTAAAATAACACTAACATCAAAATTTAAAAGAATCAATCATTTCGCTTAAGGATTTTTTATTTTTACAAGAGAAGTCTTTCAATCGTTGAAGGAGGAGAGTGTACACTTTATCATTACTCTTCGCCACTTCCTGGATTTTCTGAAAAATACTTTTCTAATTTATTTGGAACACCATCCATTTCTTTTGCTTGAGGAAGAGGATCTTTTTTGGTGGTTAGATTAGGCCATTTGTTTGCATAATGAAGATTGAGTTCTAACCACTTTTCTAATCCTGGTTCTGTATCAGGTAAAATCGCTTCTGCTGGGCACTCTGGCACGCAAACACCACAATCGATGCATTCATCGGGGTGAATAACAAGCATATTTTCCCCTTCATAAAAACAATCAACTGGGCAGACTTCAACGCAATCCGTATATTTGCAGTGAATGCAGTTGTCGGTTACTACGTGGGTCAAGATCAAACTCCATTTGTTACTTTAATTCTCTTTAGAGGAAAGTGTGTGCGTGTTTTTATGATTGGTGAGTTGATCGCGTAGTACAGCTAGTTTCGCAAAAGGTGAATCAGGATTAAGGCGCTTTTCTTTTTGAAAGGGCTTATGATTTGCATGTTTTCCTTGGGATTTGTGGAACTTATGAGAGCGTTTTGCTTGTGATGGTGCTTCTTGAGGGGAATTTTCATTTTTGTATTCCGCTTTTTTTACAGCGTTCTTCGATTTATTTTGCCACTTATTTCCTAATTTATCACGTTTTTTTTGTGCATGGTGGGGAAATTGATGCTTATAATGCCATAACAAAATAACTTTATCTTCTTCTGTAGAGCGCGGGGATTTGGCAAAATTCCCAACAGGTTCAGCTGCTGGTAAACGATTGGTTTTATGGAGATGTTTTTCAATACCAGAGGATGCAGTGTTTGGGTATGAGATATTTTTTTCTTCTCGTGTTGTTTCTAAATCGCTTATTGTTTGCCATTGACTTCCAACGCATTCTGCTGCAGGAACATCTTGCATTGCCCTATTGACAGGGGAAGAGGCTTGGTGTGCAAAGAGATTTTGTTCAAAAACAGTATTGCTTATGCTGTACGATTGATAACCAAGTCCTTTGAGGATTTCTTCCATATCGTTTCCGTTGGCCCCAAGAATGGACATCATGGCTGGTGTAACAAAAAAACTTTTGCCATCATAGGCTCCATCGGGTCTGGGATCACTTCCTTGTTTCCAATGAAGTGCGGGACGGATGAGATTGGCAAGACGTTCTAAAATATCAATCCGTACAGCACGTTGTCCTAAGATTCGGTAGCCGGCTAATTGATAAAATTGGCGGTTATAGGTAGGGTCAACAATTAAAGAGGTTCGACCAGCAGATAATGCTGAAAAAACTTCACCCAAACCAGTTTGATCTTGTCCCGCATTTTGAAGATTCCACAGGAGAGTAATGGCTTGAACCGGAGCAGGTTTAAGCATTCCGGCAACATAGATATGAAAAGCGCCAAAACGCACGCCTAGACGCCGAAGAACGGCACGTGATTCTTGCGCAAGGTTTTTGACAATGTCTAAGACTTCGCGGCGTGGTAAAATCCCTAAAGAGTTAAAAAGTTGTAAAGCAAGACTGTTTGTTGAATCCGTTAAATTATCAGCATTGCGCAAATCAAACAGGGGTTTTAAAGTCGTTTCAAAATGAAAGGTGACAAAGCGTTCTAATCGTTTCACAACGTTATTGCGGGATTCTCCCGTGAGTTGTTCATCTGCTAAAACAATCAGTTTTGGTTTGAAAAAATCTTCTGTTGCTACAAGTTGTCCTACGGGTTGACCAATCCAGCGCACAATTCCATCAGAACTGAGGGTAAAATCTCCATTTGCAGAAGCACAAAAACGTGTCGCGCGTTTGGAAAAAGCAAGAATCAAACTCTCATTCTCTGTTGAAATTTGCTTCTCAGCTATTTGATCGGTACTGTTTTTGTTGGCATAAAAACGAAAACCTTCAAATTTACCCCTTCCGTGTTTTTCAATGAGAATATCATCTTGAAGAATCTCATTCTGTTGAACAATCTTGCTATCCATGATCATTTTCTTTCTCAGTGTGACACTGGTCAAAAGCTTTTTGCGACAATTTCATAATGGTGCTCTTTCTTTAACACGTTTGTTGCGTTTGCTTCAATCACTCTTGTCATTTTTTGCTGTTTCTTTGCGCCTTTAAAACTTGAATGATTCTTTTTTCATTCAGTTTTCATTCAGTTTGGATGCTTTATATTTGCAAATTACACTTATTAGTTGTATTGTAAAGCTAAAAGCATAAATAAATTCTTCAATTTAAAAGGAAACGGAACCGGTTATCAAAAAACGGCATTTCTTTTGCATGATCACTTTATTTTTTTGCTGTTTTGTCATGAAAAGTGAAGAGAAAGTTTTTTCAAATATTTCATAGGCTAAAAGGCATATTGTAAAGGCATTTTGCAGGTGAAATTGTGTCTTATGACAAGAAGTTTTACCATGACAGTAAAAAAAAACAATTGCGATTATAAAATTACACGTTAAAGTAGTGGTCACAGAAGTTAACAACTTTTGCGTTCTTTTTAAGCGAAGAACAATGATGTCGTTGCCAAATCAATTTTGATAATTTTAATCGCAAGGGGTTATTATGGGTAATCTTTCAAATGCTGTTTATAAAAGCAGCAAAAATTATAGCGATGCAGACAAAAGCTTAGGACGTAATATGATGCGTTCTGCTATGCAAGCACCTTATCTTGAACGACAAAAAGAGCATGATTTGGCTCTGCGGTGGAAAGACAAACGTGATGATGATGCCATGCATCAAATTGCAGCGGCTCATATGCGTTTAGTGATTGCTATTGCTAATCGCTTTAAACGTTTCAAAATGCCATTGGGGGATTTGGTACAAGAAGGGTATGTGGGACTATTGGAAGCAGCTGCACGTTTTGAACCTGATCGGGAAGTGCGTTTTTCAACATATGCAACGTGGTGGATACGCGCTTCTATTCAAGATTATATTTTGCGAAATTGGTCAATCGTTCGAGGGGGAACGAGTTCTTCGCAAAAAGCACTTTTCTTTAATCTTCGGCGTTTGCGTGCAAAACTGATACAAGATGATAGTGCTTTGTCAAAACAGGATATTTTTCGCACAATCGCTGAAAAACTCGGTGTTTCCGTGCGCGATGTTGAAACGATGGATTTTCGTTTTTCCAGTTCTGATAATTCCTTGAGTGTTTCTGTTTCTGAGAACAGTGATAATCCCATTGCTAAGATGGATATTTTGGTGGATGATAGTCCTCTTCCTGATGCTTTAATTGAGCAAGTCATTGATGGTCAACGGCGTACACAATGGCTTTACGATGCGTTGCAAATTCTCAACGAACGGGAGTTGGAAATTATTCGCTTTCGTCGCTTAAATGAAGAGGGGGCGACTCTTGAAGTTTTGGGTGAAAAGTTAGGAATCTCGAAAGAGCGCGTGCGTCAAATTGAAGCTAGGGCTTTGCAAAAATTGCGTTCTGCTCTCCTTACGGTTCATTCAGAAGATGCTTACGATATATAAGCAGTGAAAGGCTTTGGGGGGGGGAGGAAAGAGAATGTATTAAGTGGGGGCATATGAGAATATGATAAAGTCAGTTTTAGGGGGTGTTCATATTTGTTTAGGAATATGCCTCCTTGGGGGCGCTACTGATAAACAGAGGAAGATAGGGGGCACAGTTAGTTGGAGGAAATATGTATCACACGGAGGCCTATAAAGGCATGATGAAGTTGGATTTTAAAGTGTTCCTCTTTATTTTCGAATATGCTTTAAGGCGGAGGGCGTGATACAGACAGAAAAGAATCAAAACTGTAAAAGAATCAAAACTGTAACGGATGAGAAGAAAGGCTTATTCTGTAATAATTTTCACTTTTGTACCTGCAGGTAAAGTTTGCGCTGGTGAGAGGGCGTTGAGGATGCGAAAGAGTTTTTCTTTATAGGGTGTGTATTGCATTTTATCTGCAAGATTGGCAACGGTTTCTCCTTGTTTAACACGGACAACACGGATTTTTAAGGGCTGCAATTTTTTTAACTGTGAAGATGAAAGAGAATGAAAGCTTTGTAGCGTTTTTTGGGCAACCTCTGCAAAATTTCGAGAATTATGTGGAGCGGCCGTCAAAAAACGAAAGATGTGGTTGTTGAATGGAATGACAACCACATCAAATTGCCATTGATCATTGGTAGCATGGGCCCGCGCTCCAAGTAAACTTTGGCTTTGAAAACCTTGACTTGTAAGTCCTTGAATTGTGATGGGGCGGATAGATGATTGGTCTAGACCGATAATCCAGCCGCTTTTCAAATAATCACTCGCAGATATTTCAGCAGGATGTGGAATAGCATCAAAACGAATCGCAATTTTATCTGGTCCACTGGCCCAAACAGTGTGTGCTGAATGTTCTATTGTAAAATTGTTTGGAACAGAAAAAGCTATGCGCAATTGTGGGTGAATAAATTGGTTGCCTCGTACAAAACCTGTATAAAAGCCTCCTCCAAAAATTATGCCATCAATGCTTTTGAGAAAAGAACCATGATCGGATATTTTACTATTCCCTTTACTGATTTTACGCGCTTTTTCTATCGCAAGCCGAATGCGTTGAGGGGTAGTTGGGTGGGAGGCTAAAAAATCTAGAGAGGCATTTTGGGTGCCAGAAATATTACGAAAAGCACTATAGGCTTCCATTGTTTGAAGAAAGCGCGGTGAAGCAAAAGGATCATATCCTGCTTGTTGGAGCATTTCGAGCGCAAGGGAATCAGCTTCCAGCTCTTGATTGCGGGAAAATTGCGCGAGTTGTTGCTTGTTTTGCATAGGGTTATGAAGTTTTTTGCCAATAGAAGAAAGAAGACGTGAAGACATGTGATTGGTCATCTTTAATTGGGCTTCTTTTTGCAGGCGTAAAATGCCATGATTGGCTCTGATATGTGCTATCTCATGGGCTAAAATGGCTGCAACTTCTGAAGAATCATTGGCTAATGCCAGCATACCACGAGTGATGTAGATCGAGCCGTTGGGGAGCGCAAAAGCGTTGATAGTTTCTGAGTTTAAAATTGTTACAGAATAGCTTTGATGAGAACTATGGGATGCAACTGCCAGTTTACAGACAATCTTTGCTAAAAGGTGTTCAAGTTTTGCATCATGATAAGCGCCACCATACATTTGCAAAATACGTGGGTGTTGCAGAGCGCTTAATGTGACATAGATATTGTGGTTGTTGGTACGTTTGATCGTTTTAGAAGAAGTGGAAGAAAGCCTATCATTTTGAGAAAGTGGTGTATGACAAGCCGAAAGGAGAAACGTTAGACTTATGAGAGTGGCTTTATACAGGCAAGAGCGAAAAAGAAAATTGCGGTGAAAAATGGGGTGCGTTGGACCATGGTGCACATTATTTCTGCGGAGTAATTTGGCAAATTGCATGTGTATCTTTGTATCGTATGTTTCTTTAAGAAAGGCATTAAGAATAAGGATTCGTTTGGCTATATCACGCTTTTTGTTTATAAAAAATGACTCTCACTTATAAAAAGATGCACTGTAAAGAAAATTTTGTGAAAGGCAAAGTATGGCATGACAACATTTACGATATTATTAAATGGGGATGTTCATATCACTGATCGTTTGCTTAATCAAATTCAAAACAGTCGGGTAATTGCTGCTGATGGTGGTATGCGTCATGCGGCAGCGCTTAATGTGACGCCTGAGTTGTGGTTAGGGGACTTTGATTCATCAGATGAGAACTTAATCCGTCAATATAGTCATGTTCCGCGTGAAGTTTTTCCCTCTGATAAAGATATGACAGATAGTGCTCTGGCATGTGAAAGAGCGCTGCAAAATGGCGCTAAAAAGCTTATTTTGTGCGGTGCTTTGGGAGGGGAGCGAAGTGATCATAGCCTTTCTCATATGACGCAAGCGTTGATGATGGCTGAAAGGGGTATTTCAGTGTTGTTGACAAGCGGTTCGGAAGAAGGTTGGCCGGTTTTGTCAAAACCTTGTTCGTATGATTTGCCTAAGGGATGTTTGTTTAGTATTATCGGCTTTTCTGATTTAAAGAGCTTAACTCTTAAAGGGGTAAAATGGCCAATTTGTGACAAAAATGTGTCATTTGGCTCTTCTTTAACACTTTCTAACCGTATTTGTGGAACCTTTTCTTGCCATTTAGGTTCTGGAAAAGCTATATTGTTAGCGTCTGTATCTATTCCATAAAGCTCTTCCAATATATTCTGAATAAGGCAGGGGGGGGCCTAGTGATGAAGTGCCGACATAAACGATATATGTATTGATCTTGAGAAGGAAAGGTTTTGATATGTTAAAATCAATTTTTAAAGTGGCCGTTGTTTCAGCCATTGGTTTCAGTTCAGTCGCTTGTACTACAAACGATGAACGCGTTGCACGTTACGGCGTAGGAGGAGCAGCAATCGGTGCTTTGGCTGGAACTGCTATTGCTGGAAGTACGCCTGGAGCAGCACTTACCGGTGCAGCATTTGGTGCTTTGGCTGGAACAGTAACAGGTGCAGCTGCAAATCAAAGAAAACAACAAAGACAGGCATCACAATTGTGCACGTATCGTGGTCGTAGAGGGCATGTTTACCAAGCACCTTGTGGACAGAGAGTTCCTGTACGGCAATTGTGTGCTTACCGTGATGCAAGAGGGGTGATGTATAAAGCACCTTGTCCGCGCCGCGTTCGTTAATGGCGGTGCCGCTTCTGCGGCTTGACCGCATTTTCTTAAATTTTGGAAAAACGCCTTTGCTCAATCAAGCTTCTTTATCGGTTGAGCAGGGGGCGCGTATTGCGTTGGTTGGCCGTAATGGTTGTGGAAAGTCGACCTTATTAAAAATTGCCGCAGGAATATTAGAACCTCATGGTGGCGAAATTTTTCGCCACCCGCGAGTAACGCTCCGTTATGTCTCACAAAATCCGGATTGTTCAGGATTTGAAGATATTAATGCTTATATGGAAGCGGGGCTGGATGATATATCTGATGTTCAGTGGATTAATACGCTTCGCACAAATTTAGGGTTTTCTGGGACGGAAAAATTGGAAACGCTTTCGGGAGGCGAAAAGCGGCGTGTTTCATTGTTACGGGCCATTGCTGCAAAACCCGATATTTTGTTCTTAGATGAACCAACCAATCATCTTGATTTACCAACTATTGAATGGCTGGAAGCTGTTTTGGCTTCTTTGCGTTCAGCGATTGTGGTGATTTCCCATGATCGACGATTTTTAGAAAATGTTACACGGTCAACGGTATGGCTTGATCGTGGCACAACCAAAAGACTGGAAAAGCGTTTTTCTGAGTTTGAAAATTGGCGTGATAAAGCACTGGAAGAAGAAGCCATCGAACAGCATAAATTGGGGCGCCAAATTGCTCGTGAAGAGCAATGGTTGCGTTATGGCGTGAGCGCACGGCGTAAGCGTAATGTACGGCGCTTAGGCGAATTAAAAGACTTAAGACAGCGTCATCAAACCTATAAAGGGCAGCCAGGAAATGCACTTTTGACAGCAGCAAAAAGTCATGATTCTGGGCAATTGGTGCTTGAAGCAAAGAAAATTTCAAAATCCTATGGTGATCGCATTATCGTGAAAGATTTCTCTTTGCGCATTCAGCGGGGTGATCGAATCGGTTTGGTAGGACCCAATGGAATCGGAAAGACAACGCTCCTTTCTGCATTAATTGGGCAAGAAGCCGTGGATAGTGGAACGGTGAGGCATGGCTATAACCTCTCTATGGCATTGCTTGATCAGCAACGTATTTTAAATGAAGAAGAAACTTTAGCGCATTATTTAACGGGAGGAAGAGGTGATACTCTTGTGATCAATGGGCTGGAGCGGCATGTCGTTTCTTATATGAAAGACTTTTTATTTTTACCGGAACAAGCTCGCACTCCCCTTAAAGAATTTTCAGGGGGAGAAAGAGCACGCCTCATGCTTGCACGACTTCTTTCTCGTCCTGCAAACTTTTTGATTCTTGATGAACCGACCAATGATTTGGATATGGAAACTTTGGATTTGTTGCAAGAATTTATTGCTGATTTTGCGGGGACAGTATTGTTGGTCAGCCATGACAGAGACTTTTTAGATCGTACTGTAACGCATATGTTGGCACCTCAAGGTGATGGTCATTGGGTTTTGTATGCGGGCGGCTATAGTGATATGATGGCGCAGAACCAGCATGCTCTTCGCTTACAACGCAAAAGAACAGAATTATCGCAGCGTAAAGCACCTTCAAAATCTCATGCGGGAGAGCTTTCAAAACAGGATACATCAATAGATCATAGCTTGATAGGGCGAGAGAAAAAAACACGAAGTAAATTGTCTTATAAGCAGGTTTATGCATTGGAAAAATTGCCTGAAGAAATTGCTGTTTTACAGGACGAAATCAAAAAAATTGAGCAAGAACTCTCTGATCCAGCCCTTTATCGCAGTGATAAAGAGCGTTTTGAGCGTTTATCAACAACGTTGGAAAAAAAGAAAAATACTTGCACACAAAAAGAAGAAGAATGGTTAGAACTTGAAATTTTACGCGAAGAAATGGAAGCGTGTTCACGGTAATGTTTCAGATATTAATATCTAAACATTTTAATTCGTATTGCATCATCGCTTTTCTTTAATTTGTTACAAGAGTTTGTGGCTGATTTAGCGGGAACAGTGTTGTTGACGAGTTATGGCAGAGACTTTTTAGATTGCACTGTAACATATAGCATCTCAAGGCGATGGTCATTAGGATTTGTATATGGGGGGACAGTGATATGATAGCGCAAAACAAACATGCTCTGAGCTTACAAGGCAAAGAAACAAAACTACCTTTGCCGTGAGTTTTTTCAAAATTTCGTATATGGAAATATGCCAGTTCCATTGCATATTTTGCTCGCTCTTAGTGTTGCTATAGCGCCCCTTGGAATTTGAGAGCATTCATAAGAAACATGCCCTTGTCTTTACCTTATGCTTTAAACATACCACCCCCGCTTATGATGGAAAAGCAAATGATCCTCATTAATTCTAACGTAAGAAGTGTTGTGATGAGGAAAGCTTACTGTATTTGATGTTATAATTTAAGTTTAAAAATGATGATTTGTTAAGATAAATCAACGTGTTATTGCAACATTTCTAGGAGGAGAAAATGATGGCAATTAAAACAAAGCGAACAATTTCCACATTGATCAGTTTAGAAGATGCAGCTGAACTGTCTTCTTATTTCCTCCGTAATGCGAATCATCTGCGTCCTTTTGAACCTGTTAGATCTGATGGTTACCACAGCCTAACAGCTTGGGAAACACGAGCCAATGCATTTGCTTATGAAAGCGCACAGGGACAAGCATACCGATATGCTGTACGATTAAAAAATGAAAACACAGTCATCGGTGTTGTGAATTTTACAAATGTGGTTCGGGGTGTTTTTCAAGCCTGTCATCTTGGTTTTTCTCTTGATGAAAAACAACAAGGCAAAGGTCTCATGTTTGAGAGTTTATCGGCTCTAATACGCCATATCTTTCATGTTTATCATCTGCATAGAGTGATGGCAAATTATAGACCTGAGAACATAAAAAGCGAACGTTTATTAAAACGCCTTCATTTTGAAAAAGAAGGCTATGCCAAAGACTATTTGATGATTTCTGGAAAATGGAGAGATCACATTCTAACCTCTCGAATCAATGATCTTTATGAGTCCGTTAATAGATTCGAATAAAGTTTTGTTAAGGGTCTTTTTATCAAATGTGTAAATATGCTGCACTTTTCCCTATCCTAAAAGACGAAGATCCTTAACCACCTCTTCTTTTGTAAACAGTTCAGACTCTCGTTTAGCGGATTTCAACGGCTGACCGCTTTCATATGTTTCTTTGCGTAGATAATAAATTGATTTATCATCATAATTCATTTTTTTCAATTTGAAGAGAGTCCTCAATATCGGAAGACTTTCTCATTTCAAATTTATTGATGTTTAATCATAAAAACACCTCTCTTGCACATCACAAACTGAGTTGGCATAGGTTGGCATACAAGTGAGGGTTTATGTGGATAAAAATTATTGAAGAACAAGAATAAAAATTCTCTGTATAAATCCTTTTAAATGTGAGGGCTGTTGCAATATTGTGTATTCTGTGACCGATAGTCTCGTTACAAGTTACACAAACGGCTTATTGTTGGGTGAAATTTTTATACATTCATTTATTTTTTGCCATTTGTTTTTTGTATTTTCTTTTCTTAAGAAAATTTCCAATGTTATCAATGGTTTTAATTCATACCAAGCGCATTTTTATAAAGTTCAATGATTGCTTCTTCTTCCATTCTTTCATGCTCTTCTTTTTTACGCAGCCGTATAATGCTTCGAACAGCTTTACTATCAAAACCAGAGCCTTTAAGTTCAGTGTAAACGTCTTTAATATCATCAGAAATGGTTTTTTTCTCTTCTTCTAGTCGTTCAATACGTTCGATAAAAGAGCGTAATTGGTTTACGGATATAGCGTGTGTTTGATCGGTTACTGTATCGTTCATTGTATTTTTCTCCAAGTTATATATTTTAAGTTGTTTTTCGACGACGAATTTATGTTAAAAAAGCTTGAAAACAAAAAGTAAATCAAGCTACACAGCTTTTTTACAAATTGACTTTAAATATTTTGTAAAATTTTTAAGATATATGCATTGATAAAAGGGCTATAAAAAGAAAAATATAAAAATATACGTTTTAGATTTGAAAAGCTTTAAAAAAAGAAATGTGTAATTTGTTTTGAGAATTTGGCATTATAGAGGAAGTTTTGTGATTTTAAAAAAGCGATATTGGGTGTTTCAGAAAGGATTAAAAGTTTTTCTCTTGAGCATTTTGCTCTTGTTTCCCCTTGTTGTTTTTGCAAAAGCTGACTTTAGAGTTTGTAATACAACCCAACAGTCTGTAGGGGTTGCTCTTGGATATCGTACATTTTCAGGGTGGGTGAGCGAAGGCTGGTGGACGGTACCAGTGACGGAATGTAAAACTTTAATTGAGGGGCCCCTTGCTTCACGGTTTTATTATTTTTATGCGGAAGGGGCACAAAAAAAAGGGAACTGGGCAGGCTCTGTGACCATGTGTGTGCAAGATAGCCAATTTACTATTCAAGGGGTTCATGATTGTTTCCCTCGAGGATATCAAAAGGCTGAATTTAAAGAGATCGATACCGGAAATCAAACCAGTTGGATGGTACAGTTGACGGATGAGTCTTTGTTAAACAATTCAGTTATACCTTCTCTTTCAGGAAATTCTCCACCGTGAAACGTGCACGTAAAGTAAAAATTATTGCGACTCTTGGTCCTTCTTCTTTTTCTCGTTTGATGATTGAGAAGCTTTTTAGGGCAGGGGCAGACGTTTTTCGTCTTAATATGAGCCATACTGATCGTGATATGCTGGGTGATTTGGTCGAGTCTATACGAGAAGTTGAAAAAACAGTTCGACGCCCCATTGGTATTTTGGTGGATCTTCAGGGGCCAAAACTGCGTGTGGGGCGTTTTGCTAAGGGTCAAGAAGATTTGCGTGTTGGGCAAAGCTTTACGTTAGATAATCGCGATGTTCTTGGTGATGCACAGCGTGTTTTTTTCCCTCATGAGGATGTATTTTCGGCTGTTAAACCAGGGGACCGGTTGTTGATTGATGATGGAAGGGTGGAACTGCGTGCGCAAGTTTGTGATGGTCATTCTGTACAGTGTCGCGTGGTTGCTGGAACCCGTATTTCTGATCGAAAGGGTGTCAGTTTTCCCGATACAATTTTGCCTTTTGATTCGATGACGTCAAAAGATAAGGAGGATCTTCAGGCTCTTTTACAGCAGCCTGTTGATTGGGTTGCTCTTTCTTTTATTCAACGTCCAGAAGATATTATGGCGGTGCGTCAGTTGACGAAAAGTAAGGTGTCTTTGATGGCTAAAATCGAAAAGCCTCAAGCCTTGGAGCATATAGAGAAAATTATTGATGTATCTGATGGCATTATGATTGCACGGGGTGATCTCGGAGTGGAAATGCCTTTGGAAAAGGTCCCTGCACTTCAGATGGAGCTCATAAAAGCTTGTCGTTTAGCAGGAAAGCCTGTTGTGGTGGCAACACAAATGCTTGAATCAATGATCACATCTTCTGTTCCGACACGCGCAGAGGTGTCAGATGTTGCTACAGCAGTTTATGCAGGAACAGATGCGGTGATGTTGTCTGCTGAATCTGCTTCTGGTCGTTATCCTGAAGAAGCTGTGCTTATGATGGATCGAATCGCGCGGCAAATCGAACAGGATCACACTTATGCCGCTCAGGTTGGAGCACAACATCCAGCACCAGAATCAACAGGAACGGATGCGATTTCTCTTGCTGCGCGTCAGATTGCTGAAACACTTGCTCTATCCGCTATCGTTGCCTATACGGCTTCAGGAACAACGGGGGTGCGCGCCTCTCGTGAACGCCCTAATAGACCCATTATTGCTTTATCGCCCATTGTGGAAACAGCAAGGCGTTTGGCTTTAGTTTGGGGGCTTCATTGTGTGGTCACGCAAGATGCACGGAGTTTAGAAGATATGGTTGATCGAGCAGCAGCGATTGCATTTCAGGAAGGCTTTTGCAAAGGGGGGGATCGTTTCCTTGTAACAGCCGGGGTTCCTCTTGGAACGCCCGGTGCGACAAATCTCTTGCGTATTGCTTCTGTCTCTCAAGATGGAACGAAAGGGATTTGAGCCGTTTACGCATGGTGTTTTTTCATGCGCCTTTGAACAGGCTTTAAAAACAACGGGTGTGCGCCTCTTGTGAATGCCTCCATAGACCCATTATTCTTTATATCTTCTATCGTAAGATAGAAAGGTATTGCGTTAGGTCGTCCAGTTTGGGGATGGAAGCAGATGCGGTGATATTGGTCTGTTGATTTTGTTTTAGTTCTGAGGAAGCTGCTTTTACGGTAGGGCATTTAATGGGAGCCCCCCTTTTATTTCATTGAGACAGATTGGGGATGCTTTATTGATGTTTATACGAGCGAGATGTTTATTGATAATTGAGAGTTCATTCTTTCGCTTTTTGGATAAGAGCCTTGAAATTTTTCCCATTTTAAACTTTTGCAAACAGAATTGAATAAAATTAAAATTATGTGCCTAAAAAATCGTACTGGTATGTTATGAGAAAAAGTGATGGGTGAATGTGTTTTTAAAATATGCCTTGTCGAATCATTTACAACATATTGATTTATAATGATAATTTATCGTTATTAAACTTGAATTAGAACCCCGAATTCCGTAAGATTCTCTTAAATTTATTTATGTTTTGTTAATCATAACTCTTTGCTTGTACGTCATAAGCGGGTGGGTTTTATGGGAAAAAGCTGTACAAGAAAGGCGTCCCTCTTATGAATCGTTTTACGAGCCAAGGGGGCTATCGCAATACTGAGGGCTGACTATAATGATGATGCCGACTTGCTCTTTCTTTTATTAAGCTTGGAGATTTTGAGGGGTGGGGAGAGAGGTATGGATGAATTGTTTGTTTGTTATAAGGATAAAAATAGCGGTAGAGGATGTTTTCAAGAGCTATTATTGTTGTTTATGATGTTTGAGGTTGTATGAGATTAACATACTCTTCGGGTTTGACTTTTTTCCTGCTCTAAAGGATGAAAATACTAAAGTTCACGCTGGTTTATAAATGATACGGTTCTTTTCGGTGGGTTTCATCGGATGGATATCTCAGGTGCAAAGACTCCATGGTGCTTATAGTATCAAATAGCGGTGTTTTACGGTATAATAGATAAGGTTATTTTTTTAATATATATTGAATCTGCTTAATATTATCTAAGGGGCAAGGATTTTTGGGCATGCATTCATAGGGAACATGAATATAGCTCTTTTTTTCGAAGGGTGCTTTATTTGTTTGTTGCTGTTGTCATTTATATGATTTTTTTACAATGATGTTGATTTTGTTATCTTATTGCGCGGTTAAAAGACATCTCATTTGAAATGTGGTGATATAAGGCAGCCTCCTTGATATAGGAAGCGTTTGTGCGGAGGTGAAATATTCAGGGTAGGGCTTTCTTGTTGAGGTTTAAGTTAATCCCATAAGTCGTGAGTAGCTGGAATCCTTCCTATAAAAAACCAGACTGTTTACACACTGGTGTGGGTTTAAGAATTTTTATCCTGTGAGATGTGGCGGACAAGTCAAATCTCTGGTTTATTACGCGCTGATGTAATTTTTAGAAATCTTCCTGTTCCTGTTCTTGTTCTTGAAGGTTTGTGCAGTTTTGATCATCTTTGAGCAATTGGTTGGTGAGATTTTCAATGCGTTGTGTGGTGTCACGCATAATTTTCCCCATGGTACGGTCTCTTTCGTTGTGGAGTCGTAAAAGAGTATTGTAGTCTTCTTGTAATTTTTTATTTTCTCGTTTTATTTCTTCCATTTCATCAATAATCATTATGCCAGCCATAACCGATAAACGATGGTCGCCAATTTCACCAAAATTGTTCTTTAAATGTGTGATATATTGATCCAATTGAGCAGCAAGCGCAATAAGACGACGTTCTTGTCCTTTGTCACAAGCCATGCGATAAACTTTACCATCAATGGTAACGGAAACAGTTTCCATACATTCAAACCTTTATCTATCAATGACAACACGAATTGTTTCCATTGCTTTAATAAGACGTTTGGAAACTTCTTTGTTTACGGACTCTAAGCGTTCAATTTGGGCTTCAGCTTTGTCAAGCGCTTGGGCAAGATGGCTGCGGTCAGCATTCATTCGTTGGATTTCTTCTTCCCATTCGTTATTTTTATCAATAACGGCATTGCGGTTTATTATGGTGATCTCTAAAGTTCTAAGTGCCTTTTCTAGGTGCTCTAAAGCATCTTGTAGAACTGTAGTCTCTTGGTTCATTGCTTTTATCCTTTGGGTAATTGTATCCTTTATCAATGTGTTATGCAAAAACGAATCACTTTCACTCTTGTATTGTGTGCATTTTATTTTTAAGTATGTAGGATATTTTAGCAAGCAAAGCAGGGGATAGATATAAATTAAAAGCTGGATTTTTTGCGCGTATTGGCATAAATGACATGGATATACAGAACGCGTGAGGGGAATGTTATTAATATTATTGAAGTGGTGGCAAAAAGTCTCACGCTAATGGTTAGAAAATAGTATTTCTTGAGAATTTTAAGAGAATACGGAAAAAGCAACAGAATAACGTATTTAACGAAATGGTCGATTATTCATGACAAACACCCACCAACAGAATCAGATGGCCAATGCTATCCGTTTTCTTGCTATTGATGCGATTGAAAAAGCAAATTCTGGTCATCCGGGCTTGCCAATGGGAGCAGCCGATATTGCTACGGTTCTTTATACAAGATTCCTTGCTCATGACCCCAAAAAACCTCGCTGGCCTAACCGTGATCGTTTTGTGTTATCAGCAGGACATGGGTCTATGTTGCTTTATGCTCTCTTGTATCTTTCTGGTTATGAAGATATTGGCATTGAAGATCTCAAAAATTTTCGCCAATTAGGAGCAAAGCTTGCTGGGCATCCAGAATATGGGCATGTGGCAGGAATCGAAACAACGACTGGTCCTCTCGGACAAGGATTGGCTAATGCCGTGGGGATGGCTCTTGGAGAGCGTTTGCAAAATGCCCGTTTTGGTGATCTTATCAACCATTACACTTATGCGTTGGTGGGCGATGGATGCCTTATGGAAGGGATATCTCAAGAAGCACTTTCCCTTGCCGGTCATTTGAAACTCAATAAGCTTATTGTGTTGTGGGACGATAATAATATTTCTATCGATGGAAAGATTTCCCTTGCTGACAGTACAGATCAGATTGCGCGTTTTAAGGCATCTGGTTGGGAGACACATAAAGTCAATGGGCATGATCAAGCAGCAATTGCGCGAGCTATTGAGGCGGCACAAAATTCCGATAAACCAACTTTGATCGCTTGTAAAACAACAATTGGCTTTGGAGCACCCAATAAAGCGGGTACCAATAAAATTCATGGAGCTCCTTTGGGCGCACGAGAAATCACTGAAACCCGTATCGCGTTAGGGTGGGATGCTGAGCCTTTCGTTATTCCAGCCGATATTCTCGATAATTGGCGCTTGGCTAGTCTCAATGCTGCTAAAAAACGCCAAAAATGGGAAGAAAAATTTGCTGATCTTCCTGTCTCAGAGCGTGTGGAGTTTGAAAGATTGATGCGGGGCGATCTCGTGGGCGGATTTGATGGCGCTATTGATACTTATAAACAGAAATTGGTTGAAGAGCGCCCCGTTGTTGCTACGCGTAAAGCTTCGGAAATGGCTCTTGAAGTGATCAATGAGGTCGTTGTTGAGACTATTGGTGGTTCGGCTGATTTAACCGGATCTAATAATACAAAAAGCAGCCAGATGAAAAGTATCTCTGCTGAAGATTTTTCAGGGCGCTATCTGCATTATGGAATTCGCGAACATGCAATGGGAGCTGTGATGAATGGTCTTGCCCTTTATGGCGGCTTTATTCCTTATGGGGGAACCTTTTTATGCTTTTCTGACTATATGCGTCCTGCTATGCGTTTGTCTTCTCTCATGGGGTTGCGGGTGATTTATGTCATGACTCATGATTCTATTGGTCTTGGTGAAGATGGTCCGACCCATCAACCCGTAGAGCATTTGGCTTGCCTGCGTGCAATGCCTAATCATTTTGTGTTCCGTCCTGCCGATGCTATGGAGACAGTTGAGTGTTGGCAATTGGCTTTGAAAGCATGCGGGACGCCTTCTACCTTGGCTTTAAGTCGACAAAATCTACCGCTTTTGCGTCAAGAGTATGAAGAAGAAAATCTCTGTATGCTTGGTGCTTATGAATTCCTAACAGCTAGCGATGATGCACAAGTGACGCTGTTTGCTTCTGGTTCAGAATTGCAAATTGCAGTGGAGGCACATGCGGTGTTAGAAGAAAAAGGCATCCCAACGCGTGTGGTTTCTGTGCCTTGTTTTGAACTTTTTTCTCAACAATCTCTCTCCTATCAGCGTGCTCTCATTGGAGATGCACCGATTAAAATTGCCATTGAAGCTGCTGTCGCCCAAGGATGGGATCGTTTTATTGGCTGTGATGGTGTGTTTATTGGTATGGAGGGCTTTGGGGCAAGTGGAACAATTGATGCCCTTTATGCGCATTTTGGTATTACTTGGGAAAATGTCGTTGCCACCGTTGAAAAAGAGCTGGAAAAGATCAAAGAGGAAAAGACAAAGTGACAGCTTGTGTTGTCATGAATGGGGTGATTGTAGGGCATCATATTCTGTGCAGTGCTGTGGATGATCTTGTGCATTATTGTGGATAAGTGAGTGAGTGATCAAGATATTGACATTGTGGGAATTAATGATTTTGGATTGGTGAAATACCCATTTATTGTGTTTTAAATGTTGTGCTTAAAAAATTGATGAGGAAACATGTGAAATGACAGTTCGTGTTGCAATTAATGGGTTTGGTCGTATTGGTCGCAATATTTTACGTGCACTTGTGGAAAGTGGACGACAAGATGTTGAAGTGGTTGCAATTAATGATTTGGGATCGGTGGAAACAAATGCCCATTTATTACGCTATGATTCAGTTCATGGGCGTTTTCCTGGTATCGTTAAGGTGGTAGGGGATGCTATTGATGTGGGAGGTGGTTTAATAAAGGTATGCGCAGAGCGTGATCCTGCTCAATTGCCTTGGAAAGATTTGGATATCGATATTGCTTTGGAATGTACGGGCATTTTTACTGCGCGTGATAAAGCAAGTGCTCATTTAGATGCGGGGGCAAAGCGTGTTCTTATTTCTGCGCCTTCTGAAGGAGCAGATTTTACGGTCGTCTATGGGGTTAATCATCAATCTTTAAGCAGCGAGCATCGCGTTGTTTCAAATGCTTCTTGTACAACCAATTGTTTGGCGCCTGTTGCACAAGTTTTACACAATACGGTGGGCATTGAAAAGGGCTTTATGACAACAATCCATTCTTATACGGGTGATCAACCTGTATTGGATACAATGCATCGGGACCTTTATCGTGCACGTGCGGCAGCTCTTTCTATGATTCCTACCTCAACAGGAGCGGCAAAAGCTGTGGGATTGGTCTTGCCAGAATTAAAGGGATTGCTTGATGGTGTATCGATTCGTGTTCCGACCCCTAATGTTTCTGTGGTTGATTTGACATTTATCGCTAAGCGTTCCACAACAATCGAAGAAATTAATACAGCTATTGCTACTGCTGCACAGGGTTCTTTGAAGGGCGTTTTGGACACTACAGAAGAGAAACTCGTGAGTTGTGATTTTAATCATAATCCTCATTCAGCTATTTTCCACAATGATCAAACCAAAGTGATTGATGGTAAGCTCTGTCGCGTTCTGGTTTGGTATGATAATGAATGGGGCTTTTCTAACCGTATGAGTGATACGGCAGTGGCTTTTGCTCAGACAATATAAGAGGACCTCAGGGTCCTCTTTTTATAAGGAAAAGTCTCATTTTTGTGCAATTTTGAGAAAAACAGATAGAGGCTGTTGTTCTCATGCGCTAGAGAGAAGAGGCTATTGAAACATTGATGATGTATTTTGTTTTAATACTGTGTCAATACGTGCTTTTAAAAGATGAATGAAAGAGTAAACTTTAAAAAGTAAGATCTGAACGAGATACCCTTTGAGAAAACGTTAGAAAACAGGAGATGTAAACTCTTTTTCCTAGAAGTAAAAGGAAGCTTTAATAGAGATCAAGTTGAGCCAATGCATTTGTTTGCCACAATGGAATATGAAGATTAAGAGCAATGGTGGGCTTTTGTACATTTGACGATAAAAGCTTTGGCTTTTCAAACAGAGGGTGAGAGATGGGCTGTCGTGGATCTCTTGTAAAAGCAAAGAGGGGGGGATAAGTGGAAAGAAAAGTGGGCAGGGTTGTTGGATGCGTTTTTATTTGAAACAATGGAAAGTGAAGAGGAAGCAGTGATGGGGTTTCGTACACTTGATGATGTTGATGTTTTGGGTAAACGTGTTCTGGTGCGCGTAGATTTTAATGTTCCTATGGCGCAAGGTAAGGTATGCGATGAGACGCGTCTTGTACGACATAAAGAGACACTCGTTGAGCTACAAAAGCGTGGTGCTAAACTTATTCTGCTTTCTCATTGTGGTCGCCCCAAAGGAAAGGTAGAGCAAGAGTTTTCACTCCGTCCTGTTGTGCAAGTGCTGGAAAAGATCATTAATCAGCCGGTTGCTTTTGCTCCTGACTGTATCGGTTCGGCGGTGCAGGTTGCAGTTGAGTCATTACAAAATGGTGGTGTTTTACTGCTTGAAAATGTTCGTTTTTATGCTGGTGAAGAAAAGAATGATTGTTCTTTTGCAGAAGCTTTGGCTCATAATGGAGATCTCTATGTCAATGATGCTTTTTCAGTTTCTCATCGTGCCCATGCTTCGGTGGAGGGAATAACGCATTTGTTGCCTTCTTATGCAGGACGGTCTTTGCAAGGTGAATTGCAGGCATTAGAAAAAGGACTTGGCAATCCAGCACGTCCTGTGGTTGCTCTTGTGGGAGGAGCAAAGGTTTCTAGTAAGCTTTTTGTGCTCAATCATTTGGTGGAAAAAGTTGACTCCTTAATTATTGGTGGGGGGATGGCTAATAGTTTTTTAGCAGCGCAAGGTATCCATGTAGGGAAATCACTGTGTGAACATGCATTGATGGAAACGATAAAAAAAATCATTAAAAAAGCGCAAGAGTGTCACTGTACGCTTCTGCTCCCTCAGGATGCTGTTGTGGGATTTCGTTTTGAAAAAGATGCACCGCATCGTCTTTATGACATTGAAGATATTCCACAAGATGGCATGATATTGGATATTGGGACGCGCTCTATTGCGCATATCAATACTGCGATAGATGAAGCTGCTACTCTTGTGTGGAATGGACCCCTTGGTGTTTTTGAGATGCCTCCCTTTGATAAGGGAACCATTGCCGTTGCACGCCATGCAGCAGAACGTAGTTTGACGGGAAATTTGGTTTCAATTGCGGGAGGGGGCGATACGGTTTTTGCCCTTAATCATGCCGGTGTTGCCAATGATTTTACTTATCTCTCAACTGCTGGAGGAGCTTTTTTGGAATGGATGGAAGGTAAGGTTCTTCCTGGTATTCTTGCTCTTATGCAGGCTTAAAGGGCTTCTTTGAAGGGAAGGTTAAAGAAAAGCTATACAATCGTGTAGAGTGTTTTGATAGTGTTGCGCATTTTTAGAAATTAAGACAAAATAAGAGGAATTTTTTATGAATGAACGGCTTGAAGATATTGCACTTGCTTTGGTGCATGCGGGTAAAGGTATTTTGGCGGCAGATGAAAGTACGGCGACCATTGGAAAGCGTTTTGAAAGCATTGGTGTTGAATCCAATGAAGATAAGCGCCGTGCTTATCGTGAAATGCTTTTTAGTACAAAAGAAGCGATGGAAAACGCCATCTCTGGGGTTATTTTATTTGATGAAACCATTCGGCAAAAAGCATCAATTGGGAAAATGTTGACGGATCTTATTCGGGATTCAGGCGCTTTGCCAGGGATTAAAGTTGATACCGGTGCAAAACCCTTGGCTGCTTTTCCCCAAGAAACAATTACCGAAGGGTTGGATGGTCTTCGTGAGCGGCTAAAAGATTATTATGCTTTGGGAGCACGTTTTGCTAAATGGCGGGCGGTAATTGCTATTGATGAACACACTTTGCCAACAAGAGGCGCCATAAGACAAAATGCACAAGCTCTTGCACGCTATGCTGCCTTATGTCAGGAGTTCAATATTGTGCCCATTGTTGAGCCGGAAGTGTTGATGGATGGATCATCGTGTGGGCATTCAATTACACGCTGCTTTGAGGTGACACGCACTGTTTTGCAGGCTGTCTTTAAAGAATTGTTTGAAGCTCGTGTTCTTTTGGAGGGGATGATTTTAAAACCCAATATGGTGATTGATGGAAAGGATGCTCGCAAGGCTTCTGTTGAAGAAGTTGCTGAAAAGACTGTCCAGGTGCTTAAACAGACTGTTCCTGCCGCTGTTCCCGGAATTGCTTTTCTTTCTGGAGGACAGTCTGATCAGGAAGCAACGGCGCATTTATCTGCTATGAATTCTTTGGGCGCATTGCCTTGGAAATTGACCTTTTCCTATGGACGCGCATTGCAAGCAGCTGCCTTAAAAGCATGGGCTGGAAAAGATGAGAATATTGCTGTTGCACAGAAGGCATTTAGTCATCGGGCTCGGATGAACCATCTTGCGGCTTTGGGACAATGGACAAAAGAACAAGAAAAAGCGTGCGATTGAAGCACAAGCTCTGTTCTTAAATGCGGAGAGATTTTTCATATTTCTGCGTGATTTTTTGGGTGCCCTCATCATGATAAAAATGGCGGGGGCATTTTAGGCTTAAAAGCTTTCTCAGAGAGTTTTTTCCTTGGACCTTTTAAAAGTCTTTAATGGGTGCTATCGAGAGATAAGATTGCGGGAGAGGTGCAATTTCGAGAAGGGGAGATAATGCTAGGAAATTTGTGAATGCACAGCACTTTAGTATGGTGTCGTTCATGAGGTGGTACTTACTTTTTGAGTGAAAATCATAAAGCTCATACTGTATTGAAGAGTTTGATATTGTGATATTTTTTCTTTTTCATGTTATCATTACTTGTCATCAGCAGAATTCATTTGATTGCAGTTTTAAAGGTGGATTAAGCGGGTAGATTAGAGAGTTGCGATTTCTGAGCGGATTGGAATACAGCTTATGAAGCTTTTCTGCATCAGGGTAGCTTCTTCTTCAATGGGGGTAGACTTTCTATTGGCGAACGAATTGAATAACTCTTGCGAAAGAAAATAGATTTGCCCCTCAATAAAACACCTATTTTTTCGTTAAAATGGATAAATTTTTCTTGTATTTTTTGATGATATAATTACAAATGTCTAACTTCATAGCATCTTGGCTTAAAACGGGGGGAGTTGTGGACGGTATATCTTCTAAAAATAACAGTATATCTTCTAAGAATACAAGCATCAAAAGAAAAAATCAATACGCAGAACAGAGCTTTTCTGCAATTATGATGCGAAAATTGTGCAATATGGTGCGTGGGGTATTCGAAGGGATCTTTACAGTATTTACTTTCATAATTTTTATTATCTTGCTCAACATACGTGGACCGGTTCATGCCATACTAAGCTTCTTTTCGGGTGCGAGTGGATTAGCGTGCTTTTTCTTTTTTGTCGGATACTACTTACAACGCCGCGAAGCAACAGCAGATGAAGCCGGTATATCGCTCACATTAATCTTAGCAATTGGTGAAGGCGTTTTTTCTATTTGCTGCATGTATGCTATGTGGGGTTACGACGCTCTCTTGTTCCGTTTAGCACCTCCTGGGTATGTTCTTATTCTCCCTGAATAAATAGAGTGCAATTCGTTTGCATACAAATAAAAATGAGAGGCTGTCTGCCTCTCAAATTCTTAATAATCGCTCTCCAAAATCATAACATCAAACCCGCTTTTAATGAAGGGACTAACAAGCCTTGGGTCCTTAAGCCTCAAGGCAACCCTTTACAAGGGCGGTGCGCCTAACGGCATCCTTGACCTTAAGACACTCAAACGGCTTATTTTGTTTTTCTCATGTATGATATAAGGGGAAAGCTTCTCATCGTGCCTAAATGGTAACTTATCGTGTGTTAAATGGAAAAATGAGAAAAAGCATCTTTATGCAATATAATCCAATTATGATTTTTTGATTTGAAGATAAAGGGTTTAAAGTTCTACAAGACTGATACGATAAAGGGGGGAAGTTGCCTATCTTAGAAACTAAGGCGTATTTTAGGTGCTCTTGATATAGCTATCTCACCAAATGGTTTTGAAGACTTATCCTTTTAGCTCTATTCACTAAAAGGTCATTTTGAGGGGGCTTGGCTAATGAATGTAAAGGAAAATTAGCATGTAATATTTCGCTTTTCTGGTATAGATGCTGAATGAGTTAATTATCTAGAGGATCACTGAAGAGGGAGCGCTAAAAAATGATGGAAAAACCGCTGCATTTTGGTGAATTCGTGGTTGAAGATATAATCGTAAAACTTGGCTTATCTGTTCCTGAAACAGTTGAATGGTTTGAAATGGTTAGGGTGTCAGTTCTGCATATGCTTGGCTCGCTATACAAAAAAATTATGATTTAGTGCAAGCTTTTAAACATAAATACCCTAAAGATATATCTTCTTTGTATATGTTCTTATCATCGTTAATGTGCCTTCTTAAAGCATGATAGGGGGTGCTATAAAGTTGAGGGCTGTAAAATATATGGGGCTTGGAGGGGGTGAGAAGATGGTGTTCAATCGAAGTACTCTATCCTTATTTTTATGGGCTATGCCTGAAAGAGAGAGCTGGAGAGACAATTTATGAGCAAAGAGAACGGTGTTTTGAGGTTGCGGTGTCTGCAAGAGCAGAACAGTGATCGTGGTGATATTTACAAACAATAAATTTGATAAAATTTTACAATTTTGCCAAAAGCCGGTTTATTATAAAAGCTGTTGCTCATGTGCTCTCACAAAGTTATAAGAAGCCAAAAAGTGCTAAAAGAGTCTTTGCTCTTTTTCAATAATATGGATCTGCAAACAGTGTTCAAAAAGTGTTCGTTTTTTTGAAAGAGAAGAAAAGGATATTCTTGCAATAGAGAGAAGCGTATTTGTGAATTACAATTTGTCATGATTTTCGGTAAACACTATTATTTATAGCGGTGAGAGAGGGTATGAAAAGTTTTTCATATTCAGTTTTTTTAAAGAGTGTGGTCAGTCTTTAGGGTAGTGCTTGTGTCCCTAGAGCCTATCAAGTGAGCCCGCATAAAGGCTTCAAGAAAGCGAGCACCTATTATACTTTTTGCCAGCGTATACTCTTTTGTCAGCGCCCCAATGTTTTGACAGCCCTTAGAACGTAAAGGGGCAAGGGAGGTATTTCATTCCTTTCTTGTACCGTTTTACTCCACACGCCAACTCTGCTTGTGATGAGCAAGCCAAGAGATTTTGTTTGATTCACTATGAGGGTTTGACATGAGAAAATCCTATGGTATTCATGATCTTTCATGAAGAACAATGAATTATCCTTATAAATCAACGTGACAGTGCTGTTATGAAGAGAACTCCTTGCACATCTTAATAGCCCATAGCGATTAACTTGGTATTATTTTATATTCTGTACACAGAAGTGTCTTTATAAAAATACTCCATCTTGCGCAGAAAAAAGAAAAACATCTCAATGCTTGCTTTTCTTTTTTCCATGAGAGATTTAAATTGATAAGCCTGTCTGAAAAAAGTGCTGTTTATGCCCTTAAAGATATTGCTCTTGTATCAAGATTACTTATTCGGGTGAAAATTGGAGTTTTGCGAGGTAAGCATAAACGCCATTTTTTGCCACAAGTTCGGCATGGGTTCCTTCTTCCACAAGGGCGCCTTTATCCATAACAAGAATGCGATCTGCTTTTAAAATTGTTGCCAAACGATGTGCAATGACCAAGGTTGTGCGGTTTTGCATCAACCCTTCTAAGGCGTCTTGCACCAACTTTTCACTGTTCGCATCTAAAGCAGATGTTGCTTCATCAAGCAGCAACAAGGGTGCATTTCTTAAAATTGCCCGCGCAATACCAATGCGTTGTTTTTGCCCCCCAGAAAGCATGGTACCGCGTTCTCCTACTTGCGTATCCAAGCCATCTGGTAAAGCTTGAATAAATTCAAGTGCATTAGCCGCTTTAGCAGCAGCAAGGATTTCTTCTTCATGGGTATTTTCAGTTCCAAAAATAATATTATCACGCAATGTTCCATCAAAAATAGCAACATCTTGTGGAACATAGGAAATTGCACTGCGTAAATCTTGTAAAGAAAGGCGATTAATTTCTATGCCATCCAACCGAATTGTTCCATTTGTCGGGTCATAAAAACGAAGGATCAAAGAAAAAATGCTGCTTTTTCCTGCTCCGGAAGCCCCAACAAAAGCAACCGTTTCGCCTGCTTTTACAGAAAATGAAAGCGAGCGTAAAACCTTCTCTTGTGGTCTAGAAGGATAGGTAAAATCAACCTGATCAAAAACAAGTTCACCTCGAACAGGTTGCTCTAATGATAAAGCATTTTTAGGAGCTACAATAGTAGGTTGTTCTTGTAACAATTCGGCAAGCCGTTCAGCAGCGCCGGCTGCTTGGATTAATTCTGCTCCCAGTTCCGATAATTGCGCAAAAGTAGAAGCTCCAAAAACCGCATAAAGGACAAATTGCCCTAATGTCCCTCCTGTCATCGTTCCATTCAAAACATCACGCGATCCAATCCATAAAACAGCAACCACACTGCTAAAAACCAAAAAAATTGCAAACCCCGTAAAAAAGGAGCGCAAGATTACAGAAGCACGTGCTGTTTGAAAAGCACGTTCTATCAATTGTGAAAAACGTATTGTAACGAGTTTTTCAGCGGTAAAAGCTTGCACAGTGCGAATAGCACTTACCTGCTCTGTAGCAACAGCATTGGCATCTGCGAGACGATCTTGCGCCGCGCGGGTACGAGAGCGAACTTTACGTCCAAAGACTACCAAGGGAATGGCCACAACAGGAATAGCAGCTAAAACCAACAAAGACAATTTAGCATTGGTGATCACCATCATCACGACGGCTCCGATCACGATAATCAGCTGACGCAAAGCGGTAGAGGCGGTAGAGCCCACAGCTAATTTTATTTGTGTGGTATCTGTTAGAAGCCTTGAAACAATCTCTCCTGAATGTGACCGATCAAAAAAAGCAGGAGAAAGTTTCATAATATGGACAAACACATCACGCCGTAAATCGGCAACAATCCGTTCTCCTAAGGTGATAACACAGTAATAACGGGCTGCTGAAGCAAATGCGAGAAACAAGGCTAAGATAAACAAAATTCCAAAGTAAAAATTGATATGTCCATGGCTTGAAGTAGAAAACCCATGATCAAACATTTGGCGGATAGCCACAGGCAAAGCTAATGTGACTAGAGCAGCAACAGATAACGCTAGAAAAGCAAAGATAAACAACCAACGATAGCGCAAAAGATAAGGAACAAAAATTGCAAGCGAAGAGAATGAAGATTTTTTAGGGGAAGACTTTGTCGATTTTTCTGAACGAGAACGTAATGTCATAAAATTTTGCTCACTGTATTGGATTTGTAACACTTGATACAATGATGTATCTTGAACACTTGTTTTTTGATGCGTGCTCAGTTATAGGAATAAATACTTTAAATCAATGTATCAAAAAGACAAAGGAAGTGCACTTAAAAAAACAAGCAAGTGCTATTTCATTCTATAAACGCAAAAGGTTTGACGCATGAAAGCGAATATTCACCCCAACTATCATAAAATTACCGTTGTTATGACGGATGGAACCCAATATACGACGCGCTCTACTTGGGGAAAAGAAGGCGATACTCTTAATCTAGATATTGATCCAAGAACGCATCCGGCATGGACAGGTGGCTCCCAAACACTCGTAGATCGTGGTGGTCGTCTTTCTAAATTCAAAAATCGTTTTGGTAATATTGGCATGTAAAAGCCTCCTTTTTATGGGGAACAAGGGTTTTAAACAAATCGATTGCAAACGATGAGTTTTTTATCCTATCAAAGAGTGCACTTTAAATATTAATTCAAAAACGCATCCGACATAAACAGATGAGTCTTAAACACTTATAAATCATTGTGGTTGCGTTTTTAAATTCAAAAATCATTTTGAATATATGCATAAATCCTTTCTTCCCTAGAGTATAAAGACTTGAAATAAAATAATTGTAAACTTTTCTTCTTTTTTTGGAACTGAACATACCCATGGAGAGGAAATTTTGGCCACTTCTAAAGCTGCCAATGCATTTGAATTTATTCAAGCTTTACCAGATGGCTTGGATACGCAAGTAGAAGAACGTGGTACCATGCTTTCTGGGGGGCAAAAACAACGCATTGGTATTGCATTGGCGATTTTAAGAAATGCAGCCCTCTTGTTGCAAGCCGGCACCATCATTATATTTGCCAACTCGTGGATGTTGCTACAGCCCTTGGCACTTGAGATAATTTATTATAGGCATTTTAAGTCCTTTCTTAATAGTTTTTTTATTCACGCGGGCTCTCTCCGCTTGGTACGTGCAAAAGGCATGGTTTTGATTGGTTCACCATGAAACATGGTTTGAAATGAGAGAATCTTACGGTATTCGGGATTCTCATTCAACATATAAAACAATGAATTATTATTATAAATCAAAATGTTGCCACTTGATGAAGCAAGATTTGCTTTAGATGCAAACAGTGAAAAGTTGGTGCAAGATACCTTAGAAGGATTGATGCAAAATCCTAAATCTTGGTCATTGCACATCGTTTGGCAACAATTTTAAAAGCAGATCGCATTCTTGTGATGGATAAAGGCGCCCTTGTGGAAGAAGGAACACACAACTCATTATAAAAAATAATGTTTATGCGCATTTGGCTCAACTGCAATTTTCATCTGAGTAAGTGATTCTTGATACAAGAGCAGTATTTTTAAGGGCATAAACAGTATTCTTTTCAGACAGGCTTATCAATTTGAAACTCTCATGGAAAAAAGAAAGGCAAGCATTGAGGTGTTTTTCTTTTTTAACGGGCTGTTCTTTTTTCTGCCTGACATTTTTATAAAGACACTTCTGTGTATAGAATGTAAAACGATATCCAGTTAAATCGCTATGGACTATTAAGATGAGCAAGGAGTTCTCTTCATAACAGCACTGTCACGTTGATTTATAATGATAACTCATTGTTTTTCATGAGAGATTTTACATGGAATTTATCGTTTCAAATTTGGTTATGTTGCATTAGTCAAAACCATTTCTCTTGTATGTTGCAAGCAGAGAGAGCTCGCGTGAAGTAAACACTTTAGAAAGAATAAGTCCTCTTCATGAAGCGTCCCAAGTTTTAGGGGCTGTAGTAATATTGAGGGGATTAGGAAAGTGTATGATGATGTCGCTTTACTAAAAAACAGCCGATAAATGAGTAGAAAGACGCTTTTTATCGATGCTATAAACAAGGTGAGCACGCAGCCATGTTTTGCTGTGTTAGGCTTTTGAGTACTTTGAACCAATATTGTGGGAGTGCATTTTAAGAATTATAAAGCTCTTCTTAAAAGTGCATAAATCATTAGAGCAGTACAATTAAATACAAATTGTTTTATTTTACCAATAAAAACATCTATATTTTGTGTATTGTTTTTATTAAAATAGAATATGTAGTGATTTTCAAATCATATATACACACAATGATACAATATCGAGGGATCGATAAAAGAGCTGCGTTAAATGTTGGTGAGAATAAAAGAAGGCAAGAATGGAAGAAGACATAAAATTGGCAATAGCTTTCATAATAGCTATAATTAAGGTCATTTGGAAATGGGGGAAAAAATGTGGGAGTGTAAGATGCGGCGTTATGATTTTCTGCATCATATGGATGGGGAAGTCGTGGTATTCGGGATACTCAGTGGATTTTTTGTTCGGTTTGGCAATGATAGTGTGTTGTGGGGGAAGCTTAATGCTTGCATTGGCAATTTATCAGAACAAGCATTTAACTAAACAACTTGAGCAAAAAGAGCAAGAATGCGCTGGACATAAAGATATTATTGCTCAAGGGGAACAGAAATGTCTTCAATTGACTGAACAACTTGAGAAAAAAAAGCAAGAGTGCGTTGGATATCAAGATATTATTGCACAAGGGGCATATAAGTGTCTTCAATTGACTGATCAACTTGAGCAAAAAGCGCAAGAGTGCGCTGGATATCAAGATATTATTGCACAATGGGAACAGAAATGTCTTCAATTGACTGAACAACTTGAGCGAAAAGAGCAAGAGTGCGCTGGACATAAAGATATTATTGCACAAGGGGAACAGAAGTGTCTTCAATTGACTGAACGACTTGAGCAAAAAGAGCAAGAGTGCGCTGGACATAAAGATATTATTGCACAATGGGAACAGAAGTGTCTTCAATTGACTGAACGACTTGAGCAAAAAGAGCAAGAGTGCGCTGGATATCAAGCTATTATTGCACAATGGGAACAGAAGTGTCTTCAATTGACTGAACAACTTGAGCGAAAAGAGCAAGAATGCGCTGGACATAAAGATATTATTGCACAATGGGAACAGAAGTGTCTTCAATTGACTGAACAACTTGAGCGAAAAGAGCAAGAATGCGCTGGACATAAAGATATTATTGCACAATGGGAACAGAAGTGTCTTCAATTGACTGAACGACTTGAGCGAAAAGAGCAAGATTGCGCTGGACATAAAGATATTATTGCACAAGGGGAACAGAAGTGTCTTCAATTGACTGAACGACTTGAGCAAAAAGAGCAAGATTGCGCTGGATATCAAGCTATTATTGCACAAGGGGAACAAAGGCTTGTTAAAAAAACTCAAAAAATATCGCAGGAATGGTTGAAACAATGGGATGAGGGAGTAAGGCTATGGGAAAGAGACGTACTGGGGATAAAAAATCCTAGGGAAGATATGAAATTCAGTGGAGATCGGCTTCCATTGGTAAAGGATATTTGTGTTCGAGGGGATCACAAAGTGCGTTTATTGTACAAGCAAGCACTTGGAAAAAAACTTACTTATGAACATTACAAAAAAATATGTAGTCTCTTGGATACCTCATATTTTAGGAAATTTTTTGTAAAAGCAGTGCGATTAATGAGCAAGAATGGAATAACTCTGCAAAAGTTTGTAGATCCTCTTACGAACAAAAAACGGAGTCAACCTACGATGTTATTACTTCATTGGTGGTTATATGTTCTTGATGATATGATTACAGCTGAATGCAAACAGCACCAAAAGGAAAACTTTACAGGGGAGGATGAAAAGAAAAAATTTACAGATACTTTGTGGGACAACATATCTATAAGTATAGAACACAAAGAGATAGAGAAAATGCTAAAGCTTTCGGAATCTTGGTCTGGTGAGTGTACTTTATTATTATATTGTAAAAAGAATGTGTTGTTGTTGTTGTGTGATATTTCCAGTGATTATAAGGAGGCAAGAGAAACTTTCATTTACTATAAGAAGCTTATTAAAACAGTGAAAAAAGGCTATGTTGCCTTTGATAATGGTTGCCATTCTGTCACAGTTAGAGAAGTAATCAATACTTGTCAAGAGAATGACACAAATAGAGCAAAAAATCTTTCCATTGTTGAAGGGAATCCAACATTTGAAGAAGCTTACAAATTAGGCGTTAAAGAGTGGATGAAATCATCAAATGAGAAATGCGATAACCGATTGATCTTTTGGGAGAAGCTTGTTGAGGAAAAAAAGTTAAAAGAAAAATTAAAAGTTATCTTTGGGGATAAGAAGGTAAAGGCGCTGAAAGAGGCTATTGAAAAAGATAAAGAGCAGCTTGCAAGTGAAATGCAGAAAGCAATTTTGGAAAACAAAGATTTTTGTTACTATAAATCTCGAGAGTATTTCATAGACTATCTGAGATAATGGTTAAATGAAGGGGGGGGAATGGCTGTATAAATCAATGGATTTGCTAAAATTTCTGTTGTCATGTAGAGGTGAAAACTATGAGAGGCATATGTGATAGCCCTTAGCAGAGAGGGGATATTTTAAATTATAGTCAATCTTTTTTGCTGTGTAGGCGGTGATTTCTTAAGAGAAGTAGGGGAGAATGTTGGCTTCTGATGTCGTTGTTGCTTCTTGGGGCGTTTTGTTGTGATGATATTTTTTTTGCGAAATATATCGCTGCCGCCTTCTTTATCGGTGACAAAACCACCGGCTTCACGAACCATCAGTATTCCAGCAGCCATATCCCAAATTTGCAGGTTATCTTCCCAAAAGCCATCGGTTCTGCCAGAAGCAACATAAGCTAAATCAAGAGCAGCAGCACCAAAACGGTGAAGTCCGGCAACTTCCATCATTATATTGCGTAATTCAATAAGATAGGTTCCATGACCTAGGCGACCAAAATGAGGCATGCTTGTAGCAATGACACAATCTTCCAGTCTGCGTCGAGCAGAAACGCGACAGCGTCGGTTATTGAAAAAAGCACCATACCCGCGTTCTGCGGTGAAGAGTTCATCACTCACGGGATTGTAAATGACACCAGCAACGACTTTCCCTTGGCTTTCTAAAGCAATGGAAACAGCAAAAAAAGGAATGCCATGGAGAAAATTTGTGGTGCCATCTCAAAGGGTCAACAATAAAACGGTGTTGTGAATCTTCTCCAATGATTTCTTCTGACTCTTCCATCAGAAAACCAAATTTGGGGCGCGCTTTGCTTAATTCATTGAAAATAATTTTTTCCGCTTTGCGATCTGCTTGGCTGAGGTCATCTGCTAGATCTTTTCTGAGGTCTAAATGCCTTTTTTGAGGGTTTTTTCTAATTTTAGGCGAATGTGTTCATTGCCGGCAATGATATTTTTTTTGCGAAATATATTGTTGCCGCCTTCTTTATCGGTGACAAAACCACCGGCTTCACGAACCATCAGTATTCCAGCAGCCATATCCCAAATTTGCAGGTTATCTTCCCAAAAGCCATCGGTTCTTCCAGCAGCCACATAAGCTAAATCAAGAGCAGCAGCACCAAAACGGCGAAGTCCGGCAACCTCTGCCATCACATTACGTAATTCAATAAGATAGGCTCCATGATTTGGGCGACCAAAATGAGGCATGCCTGTGGCAATGACACAATCTTCTAGTCTGCGTCGAGCAGAAACGCGACAGCGGCGGTCATTGAAAAAAGCACCACACCCGCGTTCTGCGGTGAAGAGTTCATCACTCACGGGATTGTAAATGACACCACCAACGATTTTTCCTTGGCTTTCTAAGGCAATGGAAACAGCAAAAAAAGGAATGCCATGGAGAAAATTTGTAGTACCATCTAAAGGGTCAACAATAAAACGGTGTTGTGAATCTTCTCCAATGATTTCTTCAGACTCTTCCATCAGAAAACCAAATTTGGGGCGCGCTTTGCTTAATTCATTGAAAATAATTTTTTCCGCTTTGCGATCTGCTTGGCTGACATAATCTGCTGGTCCTTTCAAAGACACTTGCAAATTTTGCACTTCACCGTAATCACGTACCAACGAGCGTCCTGCTTTCATTGCAGCTTGCACCATGACATTCATGACTGCAGAATGGGCCATTTTTTATTCCTTTATTTATCTTTTTCATTTGCGCGACGCAAATAAATCAACTCATTGGTGTCTACAATGATACGTTCACCAGCATTCATAAAGGGGGGAACAAGAATACGAATCCCGTTTTCAAGAATGGCGGGTTTATAAGAGGAGGTAACCGTTTGTCCTTTGATGGCAGGGTCGGCTTCTGCAATCGTGACAGCAACTTGATCAGGAAGTGAGATGCCAATAGGCTTTTCTTGATAAAGTTCAACTGTGACAGTCATCCCATCTTGGAGAAACGCAGCACGTTCACCAACAAAATCCTTTTGAAGTTCTAGTTGTTCATAAGATTCTGAATCCATAAAGACCAAAGCATCCCCTTGTTGATAAAGAAAGGTGAAATCTTTTTGTTCAAGGCGCACGCGTTCAACTGTCTCAGCAGCGCGAAATCGCTCATTAAGTTTTGTACCATCAATCAAATTTTTCATTTCAACTTGGTTAAATGCACCACCTTTTCCTGGTTTTACAGCGTTGCATTTAACTGCAACCCATAAGCTTCCTTGATGTTCGATCACATTACCAGGGCGAATTTCATTGCCATTAATTTTCATCGTTTCTATCCAATTCTATTCTTGCAAAAAGAACTCTCTTGTTGTCTTTATGGCGCTTTTCTTTGCTGCCTTTAACAGTCAAGCTCTTTTGTTATTTTCGGGCTAAAATCCCTTTGATTAACCTTGCTGCTCTCTCATGGTCCTGTGTGCTCTTTATGGGCTTTCTCCTGCTTTTTGCAAAGAGAAAAGCTTAAGTAAAAAAGGACCTTTATGTATTTTTGCTTTTCAGCTCTTTGCAAGACCATAAAAAGCGCTCAGACGCAAGCTTTTTAAAAATTTGCACAAAAATTTTTTAGAATTTTGGGGGAAATTTATCCCGTTGTGTCGTAAAATATCATCATTGATGGCAATAATATAATTGATGGCAATGATATAAGTTCCCTAAAACCATGAGATGTTTTTAATTAAGAATATGTGATGAATATGTGAATACGGAGTTTATTATAGTGTCTCATGGGATAGAGCGTGGTGTGTTGTCACAGGGTGTTCGTTTGTATTCTCATCAGAGATGAGCTGTAAAATGGCTCTTTGTTTTATCGAGGTTAGGACTCTAAATTTTTTGAGAAGCAGGTATTTTTCTGTACTTGATGCGATTTCATCATGAGAGTACGGGGGCTGTTGTTTTGTTAAGATATCAGCATAGAAAAAGAGAAGTGGAACATTTGAGATAGCGGCAATTTATTTTAAACGCCCTATGCTGACACGATTTAATCCGTTTTCATATTTCTGGATTTGTTGGAAAGTGGCACTTAAATGTTGACCTAATGTTTTGTAAGACATTTTAAGCATTTTTCGTCTCAAACGAATTTTTTTGCCAATGAATTTGCCACTGAAAATGTCGTTATAAGGATTTTACCAAGACCCTAGAAAATGCTACACGGGATATAGAAAACTCTTCAGCTGCTTCAATCACAGATAGTCCAAGTTTTGCATTTACATCTTCGCGTAACAATTCACTAGGGTGTGGGGCATTTTCATTATTTTTAGTATTCTTCTTTTCTTAAATCTCAAAGCTATAATTTACACTATTTTGTATTGTCACAATCTATAATAAAATTTATCCACTCTGGCTAAAAATGAGGTTTTTTATTGAGGTGAAAATCTCTTTGCCTTTCGCAAGAGCTTTTAAGTCTTTACGTGTAAAATATAGAGTATGTTTACATTAAATAGCGGGTTCATCTGGGCTGAGTATTTATATAAGAACGCGGCTCTCCGTTCACGTTATACTGAAAAAGAGACACTATAGTGCTACTATTTAATCTTATTCTATAACTCAAATTCACACCCATGTTTTGTTGCTTTTGAGGTTGATCTGTATAGATCACATTATATCCATTCCGTCGCAACAGATTGATAAATAAAGGAGTAAAGTTGTCTGCTGTATTATTTTTCTTTATAAGAAGTGTGGTTGTAGCTGGTGGTAAAAACCCTTTGTTACCGCTAATAAATTTGTTAGCGACTAATTGTGCCTGACGCTTTGTAAGACTTTGATCAACATAATTTGATGAATAATTGCCTACAGATGCGCAACCAGCCACCAACACAACCGGTGACAGCAATAAATATTTTAACATCTTTAATTCCCCTTACTTATTGTTGCTCTTTATTTGCGAAGCTCCTCTTCCAGAAATAAGAGCAACTTTACGCATAGCACATTAACAACATATCGGTATCTAATCAATCGGTTAATTAATCAATGAATAATGGTTTCAGCTGTAAAGGCTGCTTGAAGTGCTTCTGGTGGCGTATATTTTAATAAACTGCTGCTTTTAGTGATTATGATAAAAAAGCAATTTTTTGCGTTTGCATGTTAAGAGCATGTCCTCTATCACTATTATAAAATGATGTGTTAAGTGTTATTCCAGATTGATCAAAAAAATTTTCAAGCATTGCTTTTTGAGGGCTGTCTTTTTTTAAATACGTATGAATGTTTATTCTGTTTTTTTAAATACTATCGTTTGAGGTGTGGTGCTATAAGACATAAAACTTTGCACATGTGATGTTTTTATGAGAGTGTGTGGTGAATATTTGAGGGAGAGCTTGTCCGGATAATCTTGTGAAATGAACCACATAAAATGGGAAGCTAAAAGAGTTCTGTTCTGAGAAGACGGATTGTTTCCCAACTGGATAGGGAAGGGGCTTCTGTCCTTTGAGGGGTGGGAGGCAAGTCAAGAATAGAGAGTGTAGCGCCCTATGTCATGATGTTAAAAGCTTTCATTTTGATCAGAGAGTAATTGTAAAATGGCTCTTTGTTTTATCGAGGTTAGAACTCTAAATCTTTTGAGCAGCAGGTATTCTTCTGTACTTGATGCGATTTCATCATGAGGGTATGGGAGCTGTTGTTTTGCTGAGGTGTCCGCATAGAAAAAGACAAGTGGAACATTTAAGATATCGGCAATTTCTTTTAAACGCCCTGCGCTGACACGATTTAAGCCGTTTTCATATTTCTGGATTTGTTGGAAAGTAACACCTAAATGTTGACCTAATGTTTTTTGAGACATTTTTAGCATTTTTCGTCTCAAACGAATTTTTTTGCCAACGAAAATGTCATTATCAAGATTTTTGGCTCGCATTTTAAAGCCCCCTCCGAGTGCGAGCGCCCTCGCATTGGTATTCCGGGAGTTAAAAACACTGAGTCCGAATCAGCATTTTGCTTTTAGTGCTTAAAGCACCTGGACATAGCAAAATCTCCCGGAATTCCGGGATACCCACAGAGTGGGTTCATTTTTATGTATCGGACCTTAGGGTTTTTAATCCCCGTTGATCGTTGCGTATACGATCAAAAATACCTTTAAATATGTAAAGTAATTTCGGAGGCTTGGCAATAAAAAATAGTTTTTTTATAAGAGACGGCGTGTTTTTCGTCCAAGCAAAAAGAATGAAAAAATAGAGCTTGCGGAATTTTCGGGATAGTCTAGCTCTTTTGCTTATTGGATATTGTTTGTTAAGCAAATGATACCAGTGCATTTTCTTTACCAATGAAAATGTCATTATCAAGATTTTTGGCTCGCATTTTAAAGCCCCCGCCGGTTGCGAGCGCCCTCGCGTTGGTATTCCGGGAGTCTAAAAACACTGACCTCGAATCAGCCTTTTTGCTTTTAGTGCTTAAAGCACCTGGACAGAGCAAAATCTCCCGGAATTTCTATAAATTTTATCTTTTTGAAGCAGAGAGGAGTATTTTAAAAAACAGGAAGGAGCTTTATTGCTTCTTTGTGCGCTTTTTCTAGTTGTGTCTTGTCCATGCCTTGGAGCATTATTTCAAGATCAGGAGCTTGCATTTTTGCTTCCTTTGCGAGCATATACCATGCCGCTGCCATTATTATATCGCCTTTTGTTCCTGTGCCATCTCGATAAAGCCTTGCAAGGGAAATCTGTGCTGGTGCAATCATGTTGACGGCATTTCTGTGAAGTAAATGAAAAGCACGCTGAAAATCTGTTTCTCCTCCACGCCCCTGTACAAGCCATTGTGCTAAATGAAGCTGAGCTTTTAAGTGGTTGTTTTGAGCCGCTACCTCCATGAGCTTGCGGGCATTGCGATCATCTTTTGGTCGCTTTAACGTGCCTAAGGAAAGAATTTTTGCAGCAGAAAAAGCCGCTTCAGCATCGCCAAGAGCAGCACCTTTTAAGTACCATTTTAAGGCTTGCTCGATTGCTTCATTTTCACGACTTTGGGAAGAAACACCAGGGAGAGCTTGTTTTTCCTGTGAGGCTTTATAAAGAAGCAGTTGTCCATAATAAAAATAGGCTTCCTTGACGCCTGCTTTGACAGCTTTTTGAATGAATTGCGCACCAAGTTCTTGATTTTGTTTTATAAAGTGACCATCAAACAACATAAGTCCATAGCGTAGTTGTGCTTGGGGTTCCCCCTGTTTTGCAGCGCGTTCAAACCATAAAGCAGCACGCGCACCGTCAATAGGAACAGCACATCCTTCCATATAAATTCGGGCAAGAAGAGTTTGTGCAAAAGGATCATTTTTTTCAGCACGTCGGAGTGCTTCACGAAAAGCTTTTAAATAATAACCTTGGATGTAATAGTCATAGGCTTGGTCATAGTCTCCAGCTTTTAAGGGCTGAAAGGGTTCTTGAGTGTTTGAAGCTTCTTGAATCGTATTGAAAGAGCTTTCAGAATTTGAGATTTCTTCAGTGTTTCCCGCTGAACTTACAGCAGAACTTGCAAGCCCAATCACGCCTAAGATGAGCAGCTTCACGCTTCTCTTGATCATGGTGTTTTCTCCTCATTACCGATCAGAATTTTCACATTTTTTTTTCATCATTACAAGCCGTATAAGAATTTCATTTCTATATTACTTTTTATCTCTCAGTTTTTCGTCTTGGTTCAAGGTAGGATTGGGTAAGTTAAAAAAGTAGCATAAATGTCGACGAGAGACAGACTGTTTAAAACAGTCCTGTTAAAAATAATACAGTCCTGTTAAAAATAATAATGATGAAGGGTTATCGTATGTAAAGATGCTTATCTTCTATTATATCAAGGGCTTATCCCCCCTAAAATGAAAAAATGCTTACAATGGAGGTTGCTTTTAAAAATACGTATGAATGCTTATGAATAGCGCACGCTATCCGTGTGATGTTAGCTTGCATTCTCATCAGAGATCAGCTGTAAAAAGGCTTTCTTTTTTACCGTTGTTAGAACTCTAAATCTTTTGAGCAGCAGGTATTCCTCTGTGCTTGATGCGATTTCATCATGGTGGTATGGGGACTGCTGTTTTGTAATGATATCGGCGTAAAAAAAGGCAATGGGAACATTCAAGATATCGGAAATTTTCTTTAATCGCCCTGCGCTGACACGATTTAAGCCTTTTTCATATTTTTGAATTTGTTGGAAGCTTACGCCTAAAGCGTGCCCTAAAGTTGTTTGAGACATTTTTAGCATTTTTCGTCTCAAACGAATTTTTTTGCCAATGAAAATATCATTATCAAGATCTTTGGTTTGCATTTTAAAGCCCCCGCCGGTCGCGAGCGCCCTCGCATGAGTATTCCGGGAGCTTGAAAATACTGAGTTCTAGTCAGCCTTTTTGCTTTTAGTGCTTAAAGCACCTGGACATAGCAAAAACTCCCGGAATTCCGGGATACCCACAAAGTGGGTTCATCTTTACGCTAGAACTTAGGGTTTTCAAGGCCCCTTTTGGTCGTTGCGTATGCGACCAAAACATCTTTTAATTCATAAAGTAATTTCAGGAAATTTACAATAAAAATAGTTTTTTACTTACAAAATTTGTTTTTTTATGAGAGGCTATCCGCTTCTTAAATCTCTCTGGAATGATTGTCAAAATCATGACATCAGCCCCGCGTTTATTAAAGAGACTAAAATGATCTTCTACGGTAGTGAATTTACACGCGGTATCTTCATTAAAATTTGCACAATCGCTTGCTGTTTGAGGAAGGGTGGGGGATGATCGTTTCTCTGTGCTATAGGATGTGTGTGTCTGTGGCATGTGGTGAGGTGCCTTGTGGTTTTGGGCGTGCGCTTTAAAAAATAAACATAAGCATTATTCAAATTTAACGTGATGCTGTAGCAAATTTTTTTGCATCTAAATTGTAGCCAACTTCACATAGTCGATCAAAAAGATCCGGAAGTGTTTCTTTTACGTGTTCATTAAAAGGAATGTATTTAAGCCCACCAAAATCTGAAGGGAGTTCAAGGTCTTGTTTTTTTAGAATAGCGACATTTTTGCGAGAAAGTGCAGCGGTTAACATGCCCATTTCGAAAATAACGTTTTGTCGTGCACGAAATTGTTCTTTTTTTTCTCTGTCAGATCTAGCATAGCCTATATCATCGGGAGTAAATAGTACAATACCAAATCCTATAGAATCTTTACAAGCTTCTTTTTCCAAAATTTCAATGAGGGTTAAACCATTACCACCAGTATTTTTTAAGATGTATGGTTCGAGACCAAGCCTGCGAAGAATAAGTTCAAGTTGCTCTAGAGCAATATGGTCATGGCCATGAACGATAAAGATTTTTTTATTTGAAGGATTGGAAGCAGTTTTTGAGGAAGGAATCGTTGATGTTTCTTCTAGATGCTTTGCTAAATCTTCTGTTAGCTTTTGTTTTATGTTTGCGCTGCCTTGAACTTGAAGTTTTCCTGTGCTTTTAAACCAATTAGTAGTGCCTCCTTCGTAGGTTTTGATCTGATATCCTTCAGGGGATGGATGTGATAGAGGTTTAGTTTCTTTGATTTGATATCCAGCTTTGCGAATTATGTTTTTAAGATCTTCAAGTGTTCCGCTATATTGCATTTTTATGTCCCCTGCATATTTGTATCGTCAGCTATTGGTATTCAGTACCAATATTGAAAATGACCATTTTCCCCAATCACAATGCTTTGTCTTTATAAGACATTGAACGAGAAAGTTTCTATGATCCTTTTTTCTATATATTATATGAAAAAAGACGCTAGTTTTTTTTATCAATTTGATTGAATTATTAAGCAATTTTATTGAGTTTCGAGGTATCCTCTTTATCTGTTATTGTGTGTTCTATATAAGTAATATAGTGGTGAGTGTTTGGATTTTTATTAACGCTTTATTTATAAATTCTCCTCCTATATTACAAGGGGGTTTTCTCACATTTTTCTTGCATTGTTTTAAGCAGCATTAAGGGGTTGTCGTTCCCCAAAATGACTTCTTCTACAGCAATGAATTCACATCCAGTCTTTAAGACTTCATCAAAGGTTGAAAAATCGCTCCCTGCTTGGATAATGGCGGGGGTTTGCATAATCTCTGCCCACCATGTTGCTAACTGGAGATTGCGGGGGTGCGCTTGGGGTTTTTTATCAGCCCCGAGTTTTCCAAAGAACAGGTAATCAACACCTGTTTCCGCTGCAAGCATAGCACTATGGCGATTGCGTAGATTGCCAAAGCCTATGATTTTTTGTTCCTTTTGCTGATTTTTGAAGCTTTCAAGAGCGTTAAGATCATCTTCTATGTGCAATCCATCAGCCTTTATGCGCCCAGCAATGCGGCTGTCACCCGCGATGAGAAGAGCGGCATCATTATTTTGAATATCTTCTGCGTAAATTTGCGCTTGTTGTTGCAAAAAAGAGCTATCATCTTTCAACTTTTCAGAATCATAGAGGATGACGCATGCAAAAGACTTTGTTTGCAAAATTTGCCGCAATAATGCGTGTGGGGTGTTGCGCCGAACATCAAGTGTTAAAATCAACTGAGGGAAAAGAGGTGGATCAATTGGTTTATTTTTTTGTTGTGTCATGTCAAATCCCTGTTTCTTAGAAAAAATAACGCTTAAAAATTAAAGTTTCATTCTATTATGCTTATTTGCAATGAAAGTGACCACCATTTTCACGTAATTTAAAGGATTTGTGGGTGTGTGGAAGCCTGTTTATGAGAAATGAGAGTGTTTTTAAGCATAATATGTTACCTTTTCGCTGTGATACACGTATGGACGCTTTTCGTTCTTTTGCCTTTAAAAAACTTTTGCTTTTAAAAAAATAAACGCTTAAAATGAAACTTGACTCTTAAAAATTAAAATTTCATCCTGTTCATGCTTGTTGGCAATAAGGGTAAGCACCATTTTTATGGGACTTCAAGGGGGGTGCAACGTGTGGGAGTCCACTGATGAAGTACCAAGGTATTCTTGAGCATAATACTCAACCTTCTCATCGTGATACACGCATTGACGTTTTTCGTTCTTTGGCCTTATTGACGATTTTCATCAACCATATTCCCAGAACGATCTATGAGTCTTTTACTCATAGAAATTTCGGTTTTTCTGATTGTGCAGAAGTGTTTGTTTTGCTTTCAGGGATTGCTCTTGGGTTAAGCTTTCATGGACGGTTACAGCAAAAATCCTTTGCTTTTATTATCCGAAAACTTTGGTACAGAGCTCTGCAGCTCTATGGGGCATATCTTTTTACGACTTTTGTCACGTTAAGTCTTTTTTTTGCTGCCTTTTTATTATGGCGAACAGAAAAACTTTTATCGATGAACAACGTGGGACTCTTTTTTAAAGAGCCTAGTATCGCATTTTTGAGTACCTTAAGCTTTGGGCATCAATTGGGATATAATAATATTCTTCCTCTTTATATCGTTTTGATGTTTTTTGCGCCTTTTATCCTTTATTTGAGTTGTAAGCAGACAAAATGGCTGCTTTTGGGCTCCTTTACACTGTATCTTATCTGCGGATTTTATAAAATTGCTCCTCCTTCTTATCCTTTAAAGGGAAAGTGGTTTTTAAATCCTTTGTCTTGGCAATTCTTATTTGTCATAGGATTGACCAGTACTTTAGCGCTTAAACAAGGAAAAAAAATCGCTTTTCAGTCTTTTTGGATTGTTTGTGCGGCAGCGTATCTCTTGTTGGCGCTGTTATGGGTTCGCTTAAACTGGTGGGGCATTTTGGGGTGGCTTGGCTGGTCTTCCCCATTGTTGAACTTTAATAAAACCTTTTTAAGCTTGCCACGTTTACTCCATGTTCTTGCATTAGCCTTTCTCATTCTTTCTTTGCCGCGCATCAATAAATGGTTTTATGTCTCTCCAAAACATCCTTTAGCAATTTTAGGAAAACATAGTTTACCGGTCTTTGTAACGGGAACCATTTTTGCGATGTTTGGACAAATTATAAAAACAGTGATGACAGAAACGTTTTTTTCCGATACCCTCTTAATAATAACGGGTATTGCTTTGCAATTTGGAGTCGCTTATTATTGTGAAAAACGGCAATCTTGGCAGTGGTCCTTTTCAAGGAAAATGATCCGTTTATAAAAAATATTCCTGTAGTGTTTGTTGGGCACGTTAACCTTAGTATAAAAAGTGCGTTGCGCAAAAAAATTAAAAGAGGTAGCAGTTTTAAAAAAAAGCGTTCTATACAGCAACAAAAGAAACTTTTTAATACTCTATTCGTTAAGGGGTATGATTTTGTGCTGATACTTGGAGTATAAAAGCGTGAGTGTACATAAACGTCCATATGATGAACCTATTATCATGATTGAGCATAATGCTTTTGAAAATGCTTTTAATCGTCTCTATGAAGAAACAATGGCGCTGATTGAAAAAACCGCAGCGTATATTGACTCAGAAGGGAAATTAGTAGCACGCTCTCTTTCGGCAGAGGTTTCTGCAGTTTATGCGAAAGAGGCTATGTATTTAAGTACACGACTTATGCAAATCGCTTCTCAACTCCTTCTTCTTCGCGCAGAGCGTGAAGGGGAAATGTCATCAGAACAAATAAAAAAAGAAATTGTAAAAGTGTCACTTCATACACCGACATTGGAACTTGAAACCCCTCATTGGCATGAATTGCCAGAAATTTTTCGCCAATTTGTTTCTCATTCATTGCGTTTAGAAGCGCGCATAACCTATATGCGTGCTGGGTGGGAAACTGCGGCCTCCTCTGCTCTAGAAGATGATAATCCAGTAGGAAAACAAATCGAATTGCTCAAAACAGCCTTTGGGCGTTCTTAGAGGGACTCCCCTTGCTTTGTGCGAAGGAGAAATATCATCAGAACAAATAAAAAAAAGAAATTGTAAAAGTGTCACTTCATACACCGACATTGGAACTTGAAACCCCTCATTGGCATGAATTGCCAGAAATTTTTCGCCAATTTGTTTCTCATTCATTGCGTTTAGAAGCGCGCATAACCTATATGCGTGCTGGGTGGGAAACTGCGGCCTCCTCTGCTCTAGAAGATGATAATCCAGTGGGAAAATAAATTGAATTACTGAAAACAGCTTTTGGGCGTTCTGAGAAGAATAGCTCCTTGCTTCTTTCTTACGATATTTAGAGCAGTATACCCATTTTTTTTTACAACCGAAATTTCACAATTAAAACTAATCTAGAGTGTTTTTTTCTGCCTAATTTCTATTTGGCGTAGAAATATCTTGAGCTTATAGCTTAGAGGGGGTGTATAAGTATTGATTTCGAATATGGCATGGGATGGAGTATGGTTGGTCTTATGGAAATCGACTTTGGTTGATTGCAGCTGGAACACTTTCTGTTGATCTATCGTGTGATTTTGTTTTGGCTCTGATAATGATCTGGCTCTAAGATAGAGTAGGGGCTTGTACATCAATTTATTTGTGCTCTATAATTTATGCCTATAAAGCTGCTGTAAAGTGTGTGTTAATGAGGATGATACACATTGTTGCAGTTTTGGGGCTTCTTTTGTTTTGAATGGAAGTTATTTTTCCTCGCGTAAAATAAAATATCCAAAATAAAGTGCCATATAATGAATGCCCCATGGGTTCCCTGTGCCCCCATGCAATGTCCCTCTCTACGCAATGTCATTGTGGTGTGATGGGTATATTCAAAAACACCTCTCAGTTCTTATTCATATCCGTTGAGCTCTCCTCATCTTTACGTTTGCAAAGGAGAAAGCCGGCACGATCATCATATTTGCCAGTTCTCAATGTTGCGACAAGCTCTTGGCACTTGAGTCAATTCATTAGAGGCATTTTTAGTCCTGTCTTGTACAGTTTCACTCTATACGGCAATCCCACGTTTCATATGTAAGAGAATGGTTTTGATTGCTTCAATATAAACAGATTTGTAATGAGAAAATCTTAGGATATTCGGGATTCTTATGCAACATACAAAATAATTAATTATCTTTGTAAATCAATGTGTTGAGTTATTGTGGTAGCGTCATGCTATAATGTAAAAAGTTTCCGTAAAGTGTATACTATCCATTGCATAGCCTCTTTATACTTATGAATGTGCAATCCAGCACTGATCTATTTGCTCGTTTGCGATGTTTAACCATTATGGCATTGGAAATGATACAGAAAGGGAATTTTTATGCTTTAGAGGGTGCTTGATAAGGTGCTTGCTTGTGATGTGTGAATGGTTTTGATTGATTTCAGTTATGCTTCATGAAGTGTGTTCCATAAAGATGCTGTTCGTTGTGTGTTATAATTGTATAAATTTGGGGGATATGATTATCTTTTTACTGGTTTTGTCTTGGGTTGCTGGTTTCTTTGTGGTCTTGTCTTTATTCACATCTTTATTCACAGGGGGGAAAAGTGTATAGACTGTAGTTTATGGCAGAGACGATTCGTATTATAGGCATTGATCCCGGATTACGGCGTACAGGGTGGGGCGTTATCGATGTTGCGGGTAATCGTCTTCAGTTTATTGCAGCAGGGACGGTTTCTTCTGATGTACAGTGTGAGCTGGCTTCCAGACTATGTCAGATCCACAAAGGTCTTTCAGAGGTTGTGCATCAATTTATGCCCCATGAAGCTGCTGTAGAACATGTGTTTGTCAACAAAGATGCTACAGCAACTTTAAAACTTGGGCAAGCGCGTGCAATTGCACTGCTGGTTCCTGCGCAAGCAAATCTTCCTGTTTTTGAATATGCGCCCAACAAAGTGAAAAAATCAGTTATTGGGGTTGGACATGGGGCTAAAGAACAAATCCATATGATGGTCAAAGTTCTCCTCCCACGGGCTGAATTTGATAGCAGTGATGCGGCTGATGCTCTTGCTCTTGCTCTTTGTCATAGTATGCACCGTAACAGTATTGACCGATCTTATCAGGCAAGGATGGCGATATGAGTGGGGTGGAAGCATGATTGGCAAATTAAAGGGCACTCTTGAACATATCTTTGATGATCATATCCTTCTTGATGTTCACGGTGTGGGGTATGTTGTTTTTGTGTCAAATCGGCTGCGTCCTTCTTTACCCTCTGTTGGGGAGGCGTTAAGCCTTTTTATTGAAACGCATGTTCGGGAAGACGCAATCCGCCTTTTTGGTTTTGCTACAAGAGCTGAACAGGAGTGGTTTTGTCTTCTACAAAATGTTCCTGGAGTAGGGGCAAAGGTTGCTTTGGCAATCTTGGGTACTTTATCGCCAGATGAACTTGCACAGGCTATTGCTTTAAACGATGTTGCGATGATTAGTCGAGCGCCGGGCGTTGGTAAAAAAGTCAGTGAAAGAATTGTGGGTGAACTGAAAAGTAAAACACTCCCCTTTGAACAAGCTGTCAAGACTGTTTCGGTTTCTCAGCGTGAGATGACCAATCAACCTGCGCATGATGCGCTTTCCGCGTTGATGAAGCTAGGGTTTGAACGGGAGCATGCATCTCGTGCTCTTGCTCTTGCGATGAATGCTCTTGAGGGGGAAACTGTTTCTTCTGCCCTGCTGATCCGCCATAGTCTCAAATTGCTTTCTTCTCCTACTTAAAATCAAGGTAACAATGCATAAAGATGAAGATAAACGCCTTCTGGGTTCCGCCCCCCTTCCTAACGATCCAGATCGTTCCTTGAGGCCACAAGTTCTCGATGACTTTATTGGTCAAGAAGCGGCGCGGGCTAATTTAAAAATATTTATTGAAGCAGCAAAAACGCGGCAAGAAGCGCTGGATCACGTTTTGTTTGTAGGGCCACCGGGGTTGGGAAAAACAACGCTTTCACAGATTATGGCAAAAGAATTAGGCGTTAATTTTCGCTCTACTTCAGGGCCGGTCATCGCTAAAGCAGGAGATTTAGCCGCTCTCTTGACCAATCTTGAAGAACGTGATGTCTTGTTTATTGATGAAATTCATCGCTTAAATCCGGCGATTGAGGAAATTCTTTATCCAGCCATGGAAGATTATCAACTTGATTTGATCATTGGGGAGGGGCCGGCCGCACGCTCGGTGAAAATTGATCTGGCTAAATTTACTTTGGTGGCAGCAACCACACGTTTGGGGCTTTTAACCACACCTCTACGAGACCGTTTTGGCATCCCAATTCGTCTCAATTTTTATACGATAGAAGAATTGGAATATATTGTGCAGCGTAATGCACGACTTTTTGCCGTTAAGATCAGTGATGATGGTGCTCATGAAATTGCACGCCGAGCACGCGGGACGCCTCGTATTGCCGGACGGCTTTTACGGCGCGTTTGTGATTTTGCTCTGGTTAAACAAGCAAAACAAATTGACCAAAAAATCGCCGATGAAGCCCTTTCGCGCCTTGAGGTTGATCATCTTGGGCTTGATCCGCTTGACCGCCGCTACTTGCTCCTGATTGCGGAAACTTTTTTAGGGGGACCGGTGGGGATTGAAACGATTGCTGCTGCTTTATCAGAACCACGCGATGCCATTGAAGATATTGTTGAACCGTATTTGCTCCAACAAGGTTTTATTCAAAGAACCGCTCGTGGACGCATTCTAACTGAAAAGGCTTGGAGCCATTTAGGGCTTTCTGCTCCAGCCTCTACAACGTCTATACAAAGGCGTTCTCAACTTTCTGATGCTCAAGACAATTCATCACTTCAGACGTCTTTATGGGATGGGGAAGATGATTAAGACATTCTCTTTATTAAAAGAAACTATGTGAATATTTTATAGCAAGGTCATAAAATACAAGAGACGTGCCTTCTTTTAGCATATTCTGGCTAAAAAGGTTTGGCACTATTAAAGATTTTTTGCTTTTCACAACTTCAACACAAAAATGTGTTCAATCTTTTGATTGATAGATAATTTGCTATATTAGATGATTTTATGGGATATGAAGTCGATGACAGAAATAACACCTTTTAAGAGCAATCATACAAACGCTTTTCATAATTTTCAGGTCCGCGTTTATGTTGCGGATACAGATTTTTCCGGTGTAGTTTATCATGCGCGTTATCTTGAGTTTTTTGAACGAGGACGTTCAGAGTTTTTACGGGATACCGGTTTTAATAATAAGATGTTAGCAGCAGGGGGTGAGGGGGAAAAACTATTTTTTGTTGTTCGTCATATGGAAATTAATTTTTCAAGACCCGCTAAAATTGATCATCTTTTAGTCGTTAAAACACGTGTTACTCATATCCAAGGGGCCCGCTTTTTTATGGAGCAATCTATTTTGCATGAGATGACTACGTTGGTAACAGCCAAAGTTGAAATTGCTCTGATTAATGAGGAGGCAAAACCGCGACGTTTACCCAAAGAACTTTTTGCAAAAATGCTTGGTTAAAAGTGTTATTCATTGAATTAGCAGTTTCAGGAGAGATCAGCAGATATAAAGTAATCTACAATCTAAGACTATACATTTATCATAGCCTAGATGTTTTCTAACAAGGTTACACGATACAGCAAAAGAAAGCACCTCTGCTACAATAACTACAATAAATTGAAGATGATATCCCACAAAATTAAACACACCTCATCCATGTTATGATTCAAAAACAATGTCATATCATCCATTTTCTTCTATAAACTCAAGATATTTTTCTTTCTTTTGAAGAAAGGTTTGTTGGCATCGGAAAGCAGCGAAAAGGTACAAAATATAAAAAAATAAAAATGTATATACCCAGCAACATATTGCAATAAAGGGATAATAAGCTATTAGGTCGAAAATTGTCTCAAAATACTTAAAGGTTTTTTTTAAGCAATTTGATTTGTTTTTTTACTGGACTGTCATTTGGCATCACAAGAGCGCGTGTTTCATCCATTTCTATCCATCATGCATCACTTTATGTGCGCTTCTAAACGTAGTGAATGAGTGAGAGATCAATGTATACAAAGCAGAAATGCATTCTTGATTTAAAGTTTCAAAAGCATATTATTCTATATAATATATTGACTTAGAAAGATAAATTATCACTTCTCACGGGTACAAACCCTAATAGAGGAATAAAATACTTTGCATTTCAAATCTGTTCATGTTGAAACAATTAAAATCATTTGCTTATACATCATAAGAGAGCAATATAAATCATTGAAAAAATTGTAAAAATGTTCCTTATGTATCATTCTCAATGCAATAACGATCAAATATCGCAAGTGAGCAAAGAGAGCGAAGAAGCTGGTTTTCATGAAGTAAAGACGTGAAAAGACTTTTTTCATGTCACAGAAGCTTTTACGTTATACCATAGTGCCAGAGAGATGATAGGCATTGAAAGGGGCTAATTCACAACACAATGAGATTACATGAGACTTACACTAGATTATATAGGACTTATAGGGGGCCTAGGTGAGGTGCATTGTTGTGAGGCGTTTTAGGGTGGTTTAGTGTCGTTTTTTGTGCCCGATGGTGTGATCTTATTAAAGAATGAGAGAAACAATAGCCTGAGGCAAAGCGTCATCTTTTATGATGATAACATATTTATTTACAATGATAATTCATTGCGTTGTCACTTTCAGATAATTCTGAAACTTGTAAAATTTTTTCTTTTCAAGCTCTATTGCTGCGAATTAATCAAAAACATTTTCTTACATGTCACAAGCGGAGTTGATGAGTGGGTACAAAAACACTTAAGAAAGGAATAAATGCCTCTTATGAATCTTTTCAAGTGCTAAGACTTATCGCTGTATTTTAAGCTTAAAACGCGTATGATGATTTAGCGTTCTTTTCATAAGCGTAAAGATGGTGGTGCATAATGGATTTTATATCATGCATTTTTATGTCTTTTATTTTTATAGCATTTATGGAGAAATCCTGATCGTTATATTTTTCATAAATGCTGTTGTGAAATGAGGGGGGTGTGCATTGAGGGATGTCTCTCGTCATCACTTTTTAAGGAAATTTAAGAAACAAGTCTTGTTTTAGCGCATGGATTTATGTGAAACTAAAGTCTTTACTTAAATTTAGAAACTATAAAATAATCTATTTTATAAAACTTTTAAAAATACACCTTTCATTTAGAGGGATAAAAATTATGCCGCATGGTGAACTAACAAATCCGGAAACAATTGGAATGTTGCATTTGTTTATGCAAGCGAGTTGGATCGTGAAAGGTGTTATGATTGGGTTGCTGCTCGCTTCTATCTGGAGTTGGGCAATTATTTTTGATAAAATTTTTACGTATCGGAGAATACGGCGTGAAATAAAGCAGTTTGAACGCACATTTTGGTCTGGCAAAGCGCTAGAAGATCTTTATGCATCATGCAAAAGTCAACGTACCAATAGTATATCCGCAGTTTTTATGGCAGCAATGGTTGAATGGAAAAAATCTCTTGAAAAAGGGACCCATACATCGAAAAGTTTGCAGAGCAGAATTGATAAGGCTATGGATTTGACGCTGGGACGTGAAAGTGAAAAAATAGAATCAAAATTAAGTTTTCTTGCGACACTGGGATCTGCGGGACCTTTTATCGGACTTTTTGGAACAGTTATTGGTATTATGGAGTCTTTTCTTTCTATTTCAGCTTCTCAAAATACATCACTTGCCATTGTCGCGCCAGGGATTGCAGAAGCGCTTTTGGCAACCGCTATTGGTTTGTTTGCAGCAATTCCAGCTGTTATTGCTTATAACAAGTTGACTCATGAAAGTGCGCGCATCATTGCACAAATAGAAAATTTTGCCGATGAATTTTCAACAATTGTATCGCGGCGTATTGATGAAACACGCACAGCACCTTCCTCTTTATAAAAAGGATCTTATCCCATGGGCTTTTCTGTTGCTTCTTCTTCTCGCAAAAATACACGTAGGCGGCATCATTCACGAAGCCAACTGATGAGTGAGATCAATGTCACTCCTTTTGTGGATGTCATGCTGGTCTTGTTGATTATTTTTATGGTCTCTGCCCCCCTTTTAGTGAACGGTGTTCCTCTAGATTTGCCTCGTAGTCAAGCGGGTCCCGTACGAGCTCAAAAAACACCTCTTACGGTTTCACTTGACGCGCAAGGGCGCTTTGCCATTAATCAAGATTATTATGAAACGTCACAGTCCCTGATTGCACACCTGAAAACTCTTCTGGAAGCAGATGCTACACAAAAAGATCAACGGGTTTTTGTACGGGTTGCTAAAACTGTTGAATATCAGCAAGTATTAAAACTGCTGGCAGATATTCAAAAAGCGGGGTTTTCTCAAGTCGCGTTAGCAAGTTTAGCACAATAAATAATAAGTAATAAAATTGTGCATAACCGGTTGTTTTTAAGATGTTTTTAAAAGAGCATAGAGTGATTAAAAATGAAAAAATGTAAGGCATAAGTAAGGCATAAAGAATGAACAAAGACTCCTATCATAGTATGAAACGAGGCTTGGCTTTATCCCTTGTGGTCCATGTCATTTTTCTCAGTTGGGGAGCTATTCAGTTTACAAGCTCTGTCTCTTTACCACAACCGTTGGAAGCAATTCCCATCACTCTTGCTCCTTTGGTGGACGAGTTTTCTTCTCAACAAGGAGCCGTGAAGGCTCCTATACGTGCAATCCCTGCCGTCAAACCAACTATGCAACCACAAGAGAAAGAAGATGCACGCCATATTGGAGAGGGACAAATAGATAGTCTTGCACCGTTTCAACCAGAGGAAAAGCTGCGTCCCGTTGAAACAGCATCGCCACCATCAAGCGAGAACACGTCAGAAACATTTGCACCCGAACTTACAAAACCAGAATTATTAGAAGCAAAAACAGAGGAGATTTCAAAAGAACCAGAGAATGAGCTCAAGGTTGCGTCTGAGATACCTTTGAAAGTACCGGAAGATGCGCCAAAGCTTGCACCTGAGATACCTTTGAAAGTACCGGAAGATGCGCCTAAGGTTGTGCCTGAGATGCCTGTGAGAGTACCGGAAGATGAGCCCAAGGTTGCGCCTGAGATGCCTTTGGAGGCACCACCGGAGGATGCACCCAAGGTTGCGCCTGAGATGCCTTTGGAAGCACCGAAGGATGCGCCCAAGGTTGCGCCTGAGATGCCTGTGAGAGTACCGGAAGATGCGTCAAAGCTTGCACCTGAGATGCCTTTGGAGGCACCGGAGGATGCGCCCAAGGTTGCGCCTGAGATGCCTTTGAGAGTGCCGGAAGATGCCTCTAAGGTTGCGCTCAAGCCTGCGCACAAAAATGAAGAAATGATATCGCCAAAAGAATTGGCTCCAACGGTCCCAAAAGTACCAGCAGAGCAGATTGTTCATCAAGCGCCCAAAATTGTACTTCCAGAAAAATCTCTTCTTCCACAGTTTAAACCAAAGTTTGACGGAGAATTTCCAAAGAAGAATGAGGCTGCATTGAATCAAAAGACGCCAAAGCTTAACAAGAAAAACCAAGAGAAACAGACCATTGAAGATATTTTAGCTCTGGAGGAAAATAATTTGCTCAATCGTGCGCGGTCACAAGGAGGGGGAGCAAAACGTTCTCATACACCAGAAGCTTTGGGTGCAAGAAAAAATATTAATGATACCACAAAAATGGCACAAACATTGGTCAATATTGCGGGGGGATGTATTCAACAGAAGCTTAAACTTGTGGCGCTTGGCGGCGATTTAAAAAATCGTCCGGTCGTGCGGTTGCGATTTTATTTAGACCGTGAAGGGATGGTTGTGGGCGATCCTATCATTGATCCCATAAGCGGCCTTGAGAGTCAACAAGCTATTATGATAAGGCAGGTGTATGCTGCTGTCTTTTCATGCCAACCTTATGCAGATCTCCCACGTGATCAATATGATCTATGGGGGCAAGGTTTTGACTTTAATGTTGATCCCCTCCAAGAAATAAGATGATAAACGAGAAAAAAGCGCTTAACGAAAGGACACATTCCATGATGACTATAACGAGACATAAAGTTTTTGCTTGGTTTATTGTCACTTGTGGGGTGTGGCTTTCAAGTATTTCATCGGGTTATGCGCAATTGAAAGGAACTATTTCGAGCGCTGATTTTAATCCCATTCCCATTGCAATTACAGACTTTATTTCCAATGATTCGATTGGGTTGAAAATATCTGCTGTGGTGACAGCTGACCTTGAACGGTCGGGGCTTTTTTTACCGCTTGATAAAGCAAATTTTTTGGAAAACATTTCTAATCCTAATAAACAACCACATTTTGCTTCTTGGCAGAAAATAAAAGCGCAAGGTTTAGTTACTGGGCAAGTCATGAGAGAAATCGATGGACGTTTGAGGGTCGATTTTCGTTTATGGGATGTGTTTGGACAAAGACAATTGAAAGGACGGCGTTTTTATACTGCGACAGAACGTTGGCGGCGTGTGGCACATATGATCGCAGATGAGATCTATAGTGAGATGACAGGAGAAAGTGGTTATTTTGATACACGAATTGTTTTTATCGATGAAACAGGTCCTCAAAATGCACGCATTAAACGTTTAGCAATGATGGATCAAGATGGAGCAAATTTGATTTATATGTCTGATGGAAGTGAATTGGTGCTTACACCGCGGTTTTCCCCAAAAAGACAAGAATTGACCTATATGGCTTACGAGGACAATCAAGTACCTCATGTTTATCTCCAACAAATTGAAATGGGGCAAAGAGAGTTGATCGGAACGTTTAATAACATGACAATTGCTCCGCGTTTTTCTTCTGATGGACAAAAAGTTATTATGAGTTTGTTACAAAATGATGGGAGTGCCAATCTTTACACTATGGATTTACGAACCCGTACGATGACGCGACTTACAACAACTTCTGCTATTGATACTTCTGCTTCTTATTCACCGGATGGAAAACAAATTGTCTTTTCTTCAGATCGTAGTGGAAAGCCGCAAATCTATAAAATGAATGCGGATGGGAGTGATATTCAGCGTATTTCTTCAAACGATGGGAGTTATTCAACACCTATTTGGTCTCCACGGGGTGACTATATCGCCTTTACAAAACAATTAAGCGGACAATTTTCTATCGGTGTTATGCGCCCTGATGGACAAGGAGAACGAATTTTAACCACGGGGTTTCACAATGAAGGACCAACGTGGGCCCCCAATGGTCGTGTACTGATGTTCTTTCGCAAAAATCCCGGTATGGGACCAAAAATTTATACGATTGATATTACGGGTCGCAATGAACGTCAATTACCCACCCCCAATGATGCTTCAGATCCAGCATGGTCGCCTTTGCTCAATGTACAGTAAAACAAAATGCTTAAAAACAGAGTATAGAAGGAATACAGTCTCAAGTTTAAACAATCTCAATAGTTTTTTAATTATTTAAAAGAAGGAATTGATTATAGTGGGTATGGGGAGTTATGTAGATTTCATCTATCATCTACGGTTGTTGATCGATAATGGAATTTCCTTGGGGGAAAATGCTTAAAAAAATTCAAAACAAGACCTTGAAAAAATAGAGTCGAAAATTCTGAGGTCTTTAGATTTCAACTTTTTATTCAAAGTGTCGCTATATATATTTTTTTAAACTTCTTCTTCAATTTTGTTTGTGAAGAGTTTGGTCTTGTCAGGGGGGGCTGTTGCTCTTTGATGTGTTTTATTCAAGTACGCGGTTGTTTTAGATCTGAATCTTGATTGATTGGTAAGAGCAAAAGGACAGATTTTTAAGATAAATGACGTTATTTTAGAAATATACGATGCCATAAAGTCAAAAATTTATCCGCAACGGATTAGAGAGATGTACCGGCTTTTTGTACAATACTTTGCTAAACAATCAGCTCTGGCTTTCCATTTGCTTATTTTTATTCTGTGATGTTGTAAAAACACTGTCCTTTGAAGTGTGGTGATATAGGGCGTATAAATAGGACAAACCTCTTGCTATATTTAAGTGTTTTTTAAGTGCATGGCGAATATTTAGGGGAGTGCATGTGTGTTGAGCCTTAAGTTTCAAGCGAATTCCATGGGTGATTCGTCATAGGAATACGTTAGGAAACCCCTAATTGTTTAGAGGCTAGATCATTTTCATCACTTGAGAGCGGAGAGAGGAGGTTCATCTTAAAGAACAAAAAGATCAAATGAGAGAGGGGATATAGGGATAATCTTTGGGGCATGTAAGAAGGGCGTGAGGCTACAGAGTTTTGTATGCTTTCTTTTTGGGATTATGTTTTCTGAAATTAATTGCGGTTTTCTTGTTGCACTGACAGCTTTTCCCCGCTATTGACGCGGGGCTTTTATATGTGCGGATAAAGAGGAGAGGTGACAGATGCTTTTGAAGCCCTCATGCATGAAGAGAGGGCTTATGCAAATGATGGGAATTATACAGACAATTTTGCCAAAATCTCATCACTGACATCAAAATTGGCATAAACATTTTGCACATCATCATCTTCTTCTAATGTTGAAATCAGCCGTAAAACGGACAAAGCTTTTTCTTCATCTATTGGTGCAAGGGTGGTGGCTTTCCAAATCGTTTTAATCGATTCTGCTTCACCAAGTTTTGCTTCAAGTGTTTTGGAAACTTCACCAATATCTTCAAATGCGCAGGTAATATGATGTCCGGTTTCTTCTGATTGCACATCTTCGGCACCGGCTTCAATTGCTGCATCCATGATGTTATCGGCTGTCCCTGCTTCTGGCTTATAGATTATTTCACCAATCCGATTAAACATGAAACTGACCGATCCTGTTTCCCCTAAGGCTCCTCCTGATTTTGTGAAGGCGGCGCGCACATTTGAAGCGGTGCGGTTGCGGTTATCAGTTAAAGCTTCAACAATGACGGCAACGCCACCTGGTCCATAGCCCTCATAGCGTACTTCATCATAATTTTCGACATCGGCGCCTGACGCTTTTTTAATCGCGCGTTCAATATTATCTTTCGGCATCGATTGTGCTTTGGCATTTTGAACAGCCAGCCTTAAACGTGGATTCATGGCTGGATCAGGAGCACCTTGTTTTGCTGCTACGGTAATTTCGCGCGCAAGCTTAGAAAATATTTTCGAGCGCATTGCATCTTGACGCCCTTTACGGTGCATAATATTTTTAAATTGTGAATGGCCTGCCATAGTTTTCCTTCCTATTTGAGGGCTTTCTTTCCAGTTGGATACTCTTTAGAATTTAAGACGATAAAGCACGCATCCCACCAGAATAAATGTGCCACAGCATGAGGTGAAATAATCGAATAAACCCTTTATAAGAAAATTCATCTTAAAGGTAAAGACACCTTAGTTGAGGATCATTACAAGAGAGATCTCTTGTCGTTGAGCAAAAATAACGCTATAACAGAATGTAATCTCATAGCAAAATGGTTTATTCCATGCCTCACTTTGTTTTAGGAGTGGTTGGAGAGACCTAAACATATAAAAAAGTTCCAGTGCTCTTGAGTGGGCGGTAACCTGCCTCATAGAAGAGGCGCAGAAGAGGATTTATAAAAATGGCAACGCAACTTTTGATGCCCAAAGCAACAGCTGTTTGGTTGGTTGATAATACAGCTCTTTCTTTTGATCAGATTGCAGAATTTTGTAAATTGCATGTCTTGGAAGTAAAAGCTATTGCCGATGGTGATGCGGCTTATGGTATTAAAGGTTTAGATCCGATTAGTTCTGGGCAATTGACGCGCAGTGAAATTGCACGGGTGGAGGCTGATCAAAACGCACGATTGAAAATTTCTCAATCTAGGGTGCATATTCCTGAAAAAAAACGTAAAGGGGCACGCTATATCCCTCTTTCTCGACGCCAAGATCGTCCCAATGGTATCCTATGGTTGGTGACGAACCATCCCGAGTTGAAAGATGCACAAATTGCACGGTTGATTGGGACAACAAAAGCGACAATTGAACAAATCCGCCTTAGAACCCATTGGAATAGTGCAAATTTGGTTCCTCTTGATCCTGTAGGGCTTGGTTTGTGTTCGCAAATCGATTTAGATTTTGAGCTCCAGCGTGCGGCGAAAAATCGTCCTGTTGCTGCAGAAGAAGATAGGTCGTTGCTTCCCGCTTCTGTGACGGAAAACGCTGCTCTAGAGGAAAATGAGAGTGAAGAAAATCTGCATAAGACTTTTGACGCTGATAAAGTTTTTGCAAAGCTGAACGCGCTGCAAAAAAATCGTCAAGATCAAGATGATGCATAAAAAGCCATGACGCATAAGGGAAACATTTTTTATGGAAATGTTAGAGGAATGGCCAAAGAGAAGAAAAATTGGCAGAGACTCAAAAGTAAAAATGAGGACGAAAAAAACAGAAAAAATTTCGTCTTCATTAGGAATTAACGGTTATTCTTAAAAATATTTTTAAGAATTGACCCTTCTTTACGAAATTCAAGGAGAAACGGACTATGCGCTCTACCAAAAAAACCATCTCTCATTCCTTAGCTATCCTCTTTCTTTTCTCACTATGCTTGGGTGGGTGTGGCAAAAAAAATGTTGGTGCACTTAACGGTATGAATGGCGCTTATATGAATGATGCTGGTTTGAATCAGATGTCACCAGGTTCAGGACAAGAATTTACGGTTAATGTGGGTGATCGCGTGTTTTTTGGTCTCGATTCTTCTTCACTTGATGCTGATGCTGAACGTATTTTAACGCGCCAAGCAGAATGGTTGCTTCATTATCCTTATTATTCTATTATGATCGAAGGTCATGCTGATGAGAGGGGAACACGTGAATATAACTTGGCACTTGGACAGCGCCGTGCTGTTGCTGTGCGAAACTATTTGGTGTCTCTTGGTGTGTCCGCACAACGGATTCAAACAATTTCTTACGGAAAAGAAAGACCTGTAGCAGTATGTGATGATATTTCCTGTTGGAATCAAAATCGACGTGCTGTGACAACGTTGAATGACATGAATAGTCATTAAAAAGAAGATTGTTTGTTTCAACTATTTAATAAGCTCTTAAGGGGAAAAAAGAATGTATCGTAAAATCAATTGGAAAACACTCTTTTATATGGGGGTTTTCATAGCTTGTTCTACTTCACTTGTTCAAAGTGCGGCACGAAAGGCTTCCGAATATCCTGCACATGATACGGATAAAGTTGATGCAGTTGATAAGGCAACTGATGACGTGAAGAAAGCACCTGAAGCAGCCGATAAAGCAGCATCTGATGCGGCGGAAAAAGCCACTGACGCTGTTGATAAGGCTGTTGATGCTGTGAAGGAAGCACCTGAAGCAGCTGATAAAGCAGCATCTGATGTGATAGAAAAAGCCACTGACGCTGTTGATAAGGCTGTTGATGCTGTGAAGGAAGCACCTGAAGCAGCCGATAAAGCAGCATCTGATGCGGCGGAAAAAGCCACTGACGCTGTTGATAAGGCTGTTGATGCTGTGAAGGAAGCACCTGAAGCAGCTGATAAAGCAGCATCTGATGTGATAGAAAAAGCCACTGACGCTGTTGATAAGGCTGTCGATGCTGTGAAGGAAGCACCTGAAGCAGCTGATAAAGCAGCATCTGATGTGATAGAAAAAGCCACTGACGCTGTTGATAAGGCTGTTGATGCTGTGAAGGAAGCACCTGAAGCAGCCGATAAAGCAGCATCTGATGCGGCGGAAAAAGCCACTGACGCTGTTGATAAGGCTGTTGATGCTGTGAAGGAAGCACCTGAAGCAGCTGATAAAGCAGCATCTGATGCGGTGGAAAAAGCCACTGACGCTGTTAATAAGGCTGTTGATGCTGTGAAAGAAGCACCTGAAGCAGCTGATAAAGCAGCATCTGATGTGGAGGAAAAAGCCACTGACGCTGTTGATAAGGCTGTCGATGCAGTGAAGGAAGCGCCTGAAGCAGCTGATAAAGCAGCATCTGATGTGATAGAAAAAGCTACTAGTGTTGCGGAGCACCAAGGGATTATTTTAGAGAATCAACAGGCTTTATTTAAAGATTATGATTTAGATAAGCTTTTGCATAAGATACGAATGGTGCTTGAGCATAACAGTTTAAAAAATGTTAACAAGCAGTTTCACGAGCTTTTTGATACAGAAGCCTCTTCTGTTTATTCTTGTTCTTTTGAAAAGTCTGCTGTAGATGAAAAATCTCAGACTGTAAAAGAAGAGATGGAGCAGGACTATAGTACAGGTGACCAGACAAAGGTTGCTGCTGTGGAAGCTAAGGTGGAGAGCCATGACCATGAAAACAGTCAACCTTTTAACAAAGCGCATGAAGTAAGTGCTCCAATTGAAGCACATCAGAGTGACAATCTTTCTTCTTCTAAAGCTTTGTATAAGGAAGGGTATGATTTTATTCGTTCTGCTAACTATGTTGATGCTGAAAAAAGCTTTTGCGCTTTTCAAAATCGTTACAAAAAAGATCCTTTGAGTGATGATGCTTTATTTTGGTTGGCCGAATCTTTGTTGGGGCAAAAACGCTATCATGAAGCAGCACAAGTTTATCTTACCGCATGGTATGCAGATAAAAAGAAGCTCTATACCTCGGAGATTTTACTGAAATTAGCAAGAAGTATGGTCGCTCTTGAGCCAAATAAAGACGATTGTGCTCATTTTGTGAAAAAATCAAAACGTCAACAAACATTAGCATCTGTTTTTTGTAAACCTGCAAAATAAACAGCGAGGTCGTTTTCGGTGTGCGTTAGACTGGCAAGAAATCTCTTTAAAACATCGGATTTTATTCAATGTCAGAAGTTGATTCTTGCCGTCTCAGGGGGAAGTGATTCTTTGGCTTTGATGTTTTTGGTCAAAGAGCATTTGGAAACTCTCGCATTTCCTCCAGAAATGATTGTTGTCACGGTTGATCATCAATTGCGTAAAGAATCGATGCGTGAAGCAGAAACTGTTGCGAAAATTTGTCGTGTCCATGATATTCAACATATCACTGTGCGATGGGAAGGCGAAAAGCCAAAGACGCATATTGCTTCCAGCGCGCGTGTTGCACGCTATGATCTCTTGGTTAAAGAAGCACAAAAACAAGGCGCATCACTTATTATGACGGGGCATACACTCAATGATCAGGTTGAGACCTATCAAATGCGGTATCAACGTCTCCAAAAGAATAGAGGTGCTTTATATAGTGGAGCTGTTGCCATGCGCGATGAGGTTTATGCCAGTGGTTTTGCTGGTATTTTGCGCGGTGAAGCCGAGGGTATACGTGATGAGGATCATACCAGAAAAACAAGAAAAAATATTGCCGAAAAAAACTATGGTCCCCTCTATGAGCGTGGTTTATCCTGTATTCCGCGTGAGGCGCTGTTGCATAGAAAAGTGCGTTTGATTCGGCCACTCCTTGGTGTAAAACGCCAAACATTACGGAATTATTTACGCTTACAAGGACAAACATGGATTGATGATCCAACCAATGAAGATCGCAATTTTGAACGTGTGCGCGTGCGTCAATCTCTTTCTCCACAAAAATTGGCTTATATTGCTCAAAAAATAAATGAAGCCGCATTGCAGCGTCGTCAACAAGCTAAAAATATTGCTGATTTGATCTTAGCGCTGGATATTACTGTCCAACATGGGCGTTGTTTCATAGAAAAGCCTGCGCTATTTTTACAGAAACATTCCAGTTTTCCTTTTGTGGTGGGGCTCTTTGCTGTGCTGATGGGAGGGGGATTTTATTTGCTCCCCAATCAGAAATTAAGCATGCTTGTTCAAAAACTCTGTCTTGATTCTCCAGAAAAGCGGCGTTTTACTTATGCGGGCTCTGTTATTGAATATAACAAGCAGGGAATTTCTTTGTGGCGTGAAGGGCGAAATATGAAAGAGGCTATTGTTGAGCCAGATAAAACTTTTATATGGGATGGGCGCTATCATATCACAAATCATGGATATGAGGCTATAAAGGTTGGAGCCGCAAATTTAGAACAGCTGAAATTTTTATTAAAAAATAGCGATTTTGAGCTTGAAAAGCCTCATTTTCCCTCTTTACAATCGCTGCTGATGATCTCAAATCATAAAGGGTATGATATTCCAGAGTTGATTTCTCAAGCAGTTGTTCATAAACATGTTATCGTCAAGCGGATTATGGCACCTTTCGATTGGCTTTCCTCACGAGAAGATGCAGCCTTGGTGAATGTTGTGGAACCTTTTTTTAATATTGAGGTGAAAAGATAAAGGAAAATTACTCTAAAAGAAAATAAACAGCTTCTCATCCCTTGGCAAGGGGCTGACAAGGTTATATGTTAAGGGGAACTGTTTGAAATCTATATTTGATTAAGTGGGCTGAATATGAATTCCAATTACCGCTCTCTCCTTATTTGGGGAGTTATTGCCTTGATTTTGATTGTGTCGTTTTCTCTCTTTAATGGAGATAGCCAACGTTCTGGTGGTGGAGAAGTCTCCTATTCTGAATTTTTGCAAAAAGTTGAGAATAATGAGTTGAAATCTGTGACCATTCAAGGTCAAAAATTAACAGGAAAAACCATTGAACATAGAACTATTTCAACCTATGCTCCTCGCGATCCAGGTTTGATACAAAAATTGGAAAGCAAAAACGTTAATGTTAAAGCTATTCCTGAAAGCTCTGGAAATAGCATTTTCCTCAATCTCCTCTTTTCCTTATTACCTGTTATTATTATCGTGGGGGCGTGGGTCTTTTTTATGCGGCAAATGCAAAATGGATCACGCGGTGCAATGGGATTTGGGAAATCGAAAGCAAGATTGCTTAATGAAGCGCAAGGACGTATTACCTTTAAAGATGTTGCTGGCGTAGAAGAAGCAAAGCAAGATCTTCAAGAAATTGTTGAATTTTTACGCGAACCACAAAAATTTCAACGCTTAGGGGGGCGTATCCCACGCGGTGTTTTGCTTGTTGGTCCTCCAGGAACCGGTAAAACTTTGCTAGCACGTTCTGTGGCCGGTGAAGCCAATGTGCCATTCTTTACCATTTCAGGGTCTGATTTTGTGGAAATGTTTGTTGGTGTTGGGGCAAGCCGTGTGCGCGATATGTTCGAACAGGCTAAAAAAAATGCACCTTGTATTATCTTTATTGATGAAATCGATGCTGTTGGGCGCCATAGGGGGGCTGGTCTTGGCGGTGGAAACGATGAACGTGAACAGACCTTAAACCAGTTGCTTGTCGAAATGGATGGGTTTGAGCCCAATGAAAGTATTATTCTTATTGCCGCAACAAACCGTCCCGATGTGCTTGATCCCGCTTTGTTAAGACCAGGGCGTTTCGACCGACAAGTTGTTGTGCCAAACCCTGATGTTTCTGGGCGTGAACAAATCTTGAAAGTGCATGTGCGCAACGTGCCTTTAGCGCCTAACGTTGATTTGAAAATTTTGGCAAGGGGAACACCAGGATTTTCCGGTGCAGACCTGATGAATCTGGTCAATGAAGCTGCTCTTATGGCTGCGAGCCGTAATAAAAGAGTTGTCACGATGCAAGAATTCGAAGATGCCAAAGATAAGGTGATGATGGGGGCTGAACGTCGTTCAACCGCTATGACACAAGAGGAAAAAGAACTCACTGCTTATCACGAAGCAGGACATGCTATTGTGGCTCTTAATGTGCCGGTTGCTGATCCTGTTCACAAAGCAACAATCGTTCCAAGGGGAAGAGCATTGGGAATGGTGATGCAATTGCCTGAAGGCGATCGCTATTCTATGAGTTATCGGTGGATGATTTCTCGTTTGGCTATTATGATGGGTGGACGTGTGGCTGAAGAATTAAAGTTTGGAAAGGAAAATATCACATCTGGTGCTTCTTCTGATATTGAACAAGCAACGAAATTAGCTCGCGCGATGATCACACGGTGGGGATTTTCTGATCTGCTTGGAAATGTAGCTTATGGCGATAACCAAGATGAAGTCTTTTTGGGTCATTCTGTTGCGCGAACACAAAATGTCTCTGAAGAAACAGCGCGCATGATTGATATGGAAGTGCGTAAGCTTATTGATGATGCCTATAAAAATGCGACAAACATTTTGAAAACAAAAAGAAAAGAATGGTTTGCTTTGGCACAAGGTTTGTTGGAATATGAGACTTTAACGGGAGCTGAAATTAACGAAGTTATTGCAGGAAAGCCTCCTTCACGCACACAGAAAGATGAGGGTGCTGCGCCACGGGGGTCTTCTGTTCCAAAAACTGGAAAAATGAAGACAGAGATAACAGTGGTAGATGAAAAAAACGCTGAAGCAGCTCCTAAAACAGTGCTTCATAAAGCAGAGACAGATAAAGGCGAGGCAGGCAAAGCAGAGGCAGCTGTTGGGAAAAAAACAGCAAAATCCGGTAATGTTGAGCCTAAGGAGGCTCAGTCTAAAGAAGTGCAATCGGATGAGACTGAGAAAAAAGCACAAAGCACAAAAGGTACTACAAAATCAGTCAACCGCTCTAAAAGTAATGCTGAAAAGAAGTCCAATACTGCGGGACATGATAAAGAAAAATAAGAACTGTTTAATATCGCTTGAGTGACGATGTTTTAGGAAAACTTCTAAATTCTTTGAGAAAGGCGCAAGTTTTGTTTGCGCCTTTCTTGTAATATTTGCAAAAATATGGAAGCAAAAAATTAAGCAAAGCCGTTGTATGATGGCGGCTTTAGCATGCTACAAGGCGAGGTGGACTGTTGCTTTTCTAATGTGGTAGGGGGGGGGTAAGGTTAGGCGATAGATTTCCTTGCTGATTTGGTAGGGTATGAGGTTTGGTGCTGGATTTCTTTACGGATTTAGCAAGGGTGTGAAATTATCCGTTGGTTGTGTTAAAGGGATGTATAGAGCATTTTGAGGAGATAATATTGCTTTTATGTGTAAGGGTGTAAACATAATTGCTTGAGAGTAGTTTAGATGTGTAGATGGTGAATAGGGGGCTTGATTGTCTAAATGCATGAAGGTTTAAGATCAATGATCTGATTTTATACGGGGAGAGGAGGACTATTGTACCAAGGGGGCTTGTTAGGGTTTTAAGGAAAAGCCAAGGGAAGAATTATATATTAAAGGAAAGAGGCATGGTGCAAAAATATTTTGGTACAGATGGAATTCGGGGGAAAGCCAATTCATTTCCTATGACACCCGATTTTGCCATGAAGGTGGGGATGGCTGTAGGGGTTTTATTTCGCTCACAACATCAATCTCATCGTGTGGTGATTGGCAAGGATACACGATTATCGGGCTATATGTTGGAAAACGCTTTGGTTTCAGGATTGACTGCTGCGGGGATGGAAGCTTTTTTATTGGGGCCAGTGCCAACGCCTGCTGTTGCAATGCTTTGCCGCTCTTTGCGCGCGGATCTTGGGGTGATGATTTCTGCTTCTCATAATCCGTTCTATGATAATGGAATTAAACTTTTTGGTCCTGATGGTTTTAAGCTTTCAGATGATATGGAAGCGAAAATTGAACAATTGATCGATACAGATCTTTCAAAGTCTTTAGCAAGTTCTGCCGAAATTGGTTATGCAAAACGGGTTGAGGGAGATATTTATCGTTATATTGAATATGCCAAACGAACTTTGCCGCGTGATGTTCGCTTAGATACTGTGCGTATTGTTGTGGATTGTGCCAATGGGGCTACTTATAAAGCGGCTCCCCGTGCTTTATGGGAATTGGGGGCTGAGGTTTTTGCTATTCATGATGAGCCCAATGGGACCAATATTAATCAAAAATGTGGATCAACCGATTTAAGCTCTTTAAAACGAAAAGTGCATGAAGTGCGTGCTGATGTGGGGATTGCTCTTGATGGAGATGGAGATCGGGTTCTCATTGTTGATGAAAAAGCACAAACGGTTGATGGAGATCAGTTAATTGCTGTAATTGCTGAAAATTGGCATAAAATGGGACGATTACGGTGCAATGGTGTTGTCACAACGATTATGTCAAATCTTGGACTAGAGCGTTTCTTGAATAGCAAAGGGTTGCACCTTGTAAGGACAAAAGTTGGAGATCGTTATGTTGTCGATGCCATGCGCCAAAAGGGATATAATGTTGGTGGTGAGGCTTCTGGCCATATCGTGCTTAGTGATTTTGGTACAACGGGTGATGGCTTGGTGGCTGCATTGCAGATTTTAGCCTGTATGAAGGAAAGTCAAAGCCCTATGAGCCAATTGTGTAAACGGTTTGAACCTGTACCGCAAATTTTAAAAAATGTAACGATTAAAAATAAAAATGTCTTGAAAAAAAATCCCGTCAAAGCGGCCATTGATCAAGCAGAGAAGCGGTTGGGAAAAGAGGCAAGGCTGGTGATCCGCGCTTCTGGAACGGAACCGGTTATCCGCCTTATGGCTGAAGGCGATGCACGAGAAGTATTGGACACTGTCGTGACAGAGTTGATGGATGTTATTATTCATCATGATGTACGCATGGGGACTGCACTTGAGGAATCTTGAATTTTTTGAAAAAATTATCAGATCATCTTTGAATAAAGGTCTGATTTTAATGCGGGGTTTTGGCAATTACAAAAGGAAAGTCCAATTCTAATAACTACAATGCGTATAGATTTCTCTATAGTTCGTAAGATATGAAAAATATGCCTTTTTTTGATTTTCCTTTTTCTTTTACTTATTCGTAAACCGGTTAAGTTTAACAGAGTTTGTAGTGGGGGCTTTACCAGCTTACTTATAATCTATTTATATCTGTGTAATAATATACATTATGGATAGATTTATTGGGATAGGTAAGGCCGCTCAAGTTTTGGGTGTTTCGATCAGCACTCTACGCCGTTGGGAATGTGAAGGCAAAATTATTTCTGAGCATACGGCAGGAGGTCACCGCCGTTATGACCTATCTAGGTTTAGATCTGGGCTTTTCATTCGAGAGAACTATCACAAAGAAAAACCATTGCTTATGCGCGTGTATCGAGCCATGATCAAAAAGACGATTTAGAGCGACAAAAACAGGTTCTCGAGCTTTATTGCGCAAGCCAAGGTTGGACTTATGAACTCATCTCTGATTTAGGGTCAGGGATGAATTATCGTAAAAAGGTCTTAAACGTTTATTGGATGCTCTCATTGAAAATGAAATAGGTCGTTTGGTGATTACGCATAAAGATCGTTTATTGCGCTTTGGTGCGGAATTGGTCTTCGCCATTTGTGAAGCCAAACAAGTTGAGGTTGTCATTCTCAATCAAGGAGAAGAAAGCAGTTTTGAAGAAGATTTAGCCAAAGATGTTTTAGAAATTATTACTGTCTTCAGTGCTCGTCTTTATGGAAGTCGTTCGAGAAAAAATCAAAAGTTATTAGAAAATGTTCGTCAAGCTGTAGAAGCATCGCAATGATTGTTGCTCACAAAATAGCTCTAGACTTAAACAATAAACAACGAAGCTACATGGTTCGAGCCAGTGGTTGCGCGCGCTTTGCTTATAATTGGGCACTGAAGGAATGGCAGCAGCAATATGAAGCATGGAAGAAAGATAATAATTTACAAAGCCTAATGACTATGCGCTACGTAGACAATTCAATTCTCTAAAACGAGAATAATTTCCATGGATAATGGAAGTCACTAAAAATGCTCCACAAATGGCAATTATTCAATTGGGTATGGCTTTTAAGAATTTCTTTTCAGGGAGAAGCCGATATCCCACTTTTAGAAAGAAAGGAGTGCACGATCGTTTTACTTTGACCAATGATCAAGTACAGTTGCAAGGTTTCAAGATAAGAATTCCCAAGCTTGGTTGGGTTCGTCTGCGAGAACAATTGCGATTTCAAGGAAAGATCTTGTCAGCAACCATTAGCCGTAAAGCGGATCGGTGGTTTGTAAGTCTTAGCGTTGAAACAGATAATCAAGAGTCACTGAGCGAGAACCAAGCTATTGTTGGTCTTGATTTGGGCATCAATGCACTTGCAACGCTTTCGACAGGAGAAACCATAGGAGGCGTTAAACCTTATAAGGCTTTGCTAAATCGTTTACGGCGCTTATCACGAAGGCTAAGCCGTAAGCAAAAAGGCTCGAGCAATCGTTATAAGGAGAAACAAAAACTCGCTAAGCTTCATGCACGGATAAGTAATATCAGAACAGATCATTTGCATAAGGTTACAACAGATTTAATTCAGCGTTTTGGTACATTTTGTCTGGAAGATCTTCATGTAAAAGGCTTGCTGAAAAATAAGCATTTATCGCGTGCCCTTGCAGATCAAAGTTTTTTCGAGTTTCGCCGTCAATTGGAATATAAGGCGGCACGTTATGGTCGACAGATTGTTATTGCAGATCGTTGGTATGCGAGCAGTAAGATCTGCCATCATTGCGGATGTAAGATTGAACAATTGCCTCTTAACATACGTGAGTGGAGATGTTCTCATTGTGGTACGAACCATGATAGAGACATTAATGCCGCGATTAATTTAAAAAACTTGGCGGTGAGTTCCACCGTGTCAGCCTGTGGAGAGGAAGGCTCTGGCCAATGTCCTGTGACTTTGGTGAAACCAGCCTCGAAGAAGCAGGAAATCAACAGTATATTTAATCAGAAATGATTATATTTACATAAGTTTGATAGAACCGGAGTTTAAGTGTTATTCATTCTTTTTACTGGACATACAGCGGGTGCAGCGCCCCATGAACATCAAACAGCAATGAGTATTGTGGTTATATCATCTTGATGTTTTTAAGTGCCGCTGCCAATTGGAGATATGATACGCTCCTATTACGTTTAGCTCCTCCTAATTATGAACTTATACTTTTCCAATAATTAGTAGAATAATGAGAAAGAGATGAGAATGATCAATTTTTTTCACGATAGTTCTAATATTTATAAAGTAAAAAAAGCTATGTGATGTAAAAATAATGAACATTTTTTGGATTTTGGAAGGGTACACTCTATATTCATTTACAATTTTAAGATTTAAACATAAAAGGATTGAAGCCTTCTATAATACTGGTACGACTGAAGGGATTAGAACCGCCCATGCTCAAAAATTAAAGCGTATTCTAAGTGCTCTTGAAGGAGATGTATCGCCAAAAGATTTTGAGTTATCCGTCTTTTTGATTACATCTGCTAAAGGGTGATTTCAAGGATTATTAGTCAATTACTGTAAATGGAAATTGTCGCGTAATATTTCGCTTTGATAGCATAGATGTCGAAATGGTTGATTATCTGGATTATCATCAAAAAGCAGGTCTAAACAATGATGAAGAATCCTTCACATCTCGGTGAATTATTGCGAGAAGATGTGATCAAAGAGCTTGGTTTATCCGTTAATGAAGCAGCAGAGTAGCTTGGTATATCTCGTGTAGCACTTTCTAGAGTTTTAAATGGAAAAGCCGCTATGAGAGCTAATCTTGCTATTAGGCTTGAAATGGCTGGTGTAAGCACAGCACGTGCTTGGCTTGCTATGCAAACAAATTATGATCTATCAAAAAAATTCCTTAACAACAGTCTCATGATCAAGATTGCATAAAAGAGTTTCAAATGGCAGTTAAGTTTTTGCAACAGAGACAACAGGAGAAAATCAACGCAATAGCGCGTGCAAGATCAATAGATATGATACGGTAAGGGCAAGGATAAAGCCTTATGCTGTATAAGCCCTATTAAGCCATATGACAAAAGAGAGCTAATCAAAAGAGTTTAATATGGGTGTGACAAAAGACGTTGTACGAACCCACATGATAGGACGTAAAAAAGAAGCTGGTGAAATATTAGCAAGTTTAGGACTTACGGTGTCTGATTTCATACGAATTTCTTTAGCTAAAGTTGTTGATGAAAGAGGATTGCCGTTTGATATGTATATTCCTCATGCGAAAACGCTTAAACTTTTGAGAAAAGTGACAAGGGTTAAGAGAAGTGACAAGGGTTAAGAGATATAGCTGAAGATAGGTAAGATTTGTTTTGTCATTTGGATATTTGATATTTCTGATCATTCACTTCAAATTAGCTTTTCATTTACATCATTATCGTTATGGGTGTTTTCCGTATATTGAATGATGTATGCAAACCGTGATTGAAATGGCAGCTTATTGAATTTCTGTGAAAGAAGAAGGCATATCGCCTGAATAATTATTTGATATTGTTTCTTTTATTGCTACTCATTCAGATGTTGGTGGTTTTATGCAAGGAATGAGGTGAAGCCAAGGAAAGTTAGGTTTAAAAGCATAAGAGTAAAAGTGGGGATATAAGGTTATATCCTTTTGGGGTGGTCAAAATATTCCGGTGTTGATCGAAGATATTTACAGTCAATCATCTTGAGGTAATTTGACAAAATCAGAGAGGAATGCATTGAAGAAAAATTTAACTGCGCCTTGATGAATATCGAAAAGAATAATAATGGATAAGGCACATAAAGCAGGACCTCGTATATTAAAAGGTGTTTGTGAAGCTTTTGTCTGAAGCTAAAGGTAAAACTGATACTAAATTTTGTATCGATATTCCTGCAAATATTGATGTCAAAAAAAATCAGAAAAAATATAGGGTTATAGATATCATTTTCGGCACGTTTTGGTTTTCCTGTGGGGCGCATTCGTGATTGGGAATGGGGATGATATTTTTACTTCTTTTTACTTGTTGTTTTCGATTATTGACACTGAACTTGAAGCGATTAATCGTGTTTTTAAGAAAGCTCTATTGGTATAGTTTTTGCTTATAAAAAAGGGTGTGAGGGGTAGCGTTTTTTTAAAAAGCATCACGGCGTTTGAAAGGGTCGTAATAGATTTCTGTTACACGAAATTTTCCTTCGAGGCGTTTACATTGGATGATGACATCAATCATCGAGATTAATAAGCCGCGGATATCATCGCGAGCTAAATTACCACCACCGTCACTTTCTTTGACTAAAAGGGTCATTTGTTCGAAGGCTGCAAGGGCTGTTGAGGCGTGGACGGTGGTAATGGAGCCGGGGTGACCAGAGTTGACATTACGGATGTAGTAAAAGGCTGTACCATCACGCAGCTCTTGTAGAAGGATTCTGTCGGGGCGCATGCGTAATCCTGATTCAAGCAG
>NZ_JBHIQC010000004.1:0-117587 GCF_042196385.1 Bartonella sp. AP150HLJHH
ACAGAAACAGAACAACAGCTCCTTCACGAGATGATAGAGACCTATCAAGGCTTAAAGATGATGTCACGCATCATGAAGTGGTTATTACTCATTATATTTGTGTTTATTCTCGATATTTCCCGCCTTATAGATGCGCTCGATAATATCTTATCACATTTAAAACAGTGTTTTTCAAAGAATTGAAGAACAGAATACTTGATTGGCTTGCTTTGATCGATGATGTAACAAATCCTTTTTAATAATATCCATAAAAGTTCTATTTCTTGCTTTTGCATTCCCAATAACAGCACTTGGAGATATAACTTGTACAAATGCATTACCCATAGAAAGACTTCCCTGATAACATTTTCCTTCTTGAGAAAAAACTTCTATAAAATGATTTGTATCAAGCAATGTATATGCAAAATCATCATCTATTTCAGCTATTAAATATAAATATATCTCATTAACACCATATGTTTTAAGGACTCTGGCATAATTACTTAATTGTGCAACGCCTGAATTTTTGTAATCGGCCGTGGTTTTTTTTAATTCTATTAAGACAACACGTTTTTTTTCTTCCAGAATTAATAGATAACGAATCAACGTTTGAAAGAAATTCTTGTATTGTTTTCTCACTTTGTAAATAGTTATAACTCATAAATTTATCATCAATTATCCATAAATTATTTTCTTTTAATGGCAAAGGAGAAAATTTATCAGCTGTTTTTCCTTGGTGAATAAATAAATTATGAATGTCTTTTTCTAAAGTTTTTGGTGTTAATAATTTAGAGAATTGATTCAAAATATCATCTCGGAACTGAATGTATTGTGTTAATTCTAAACTAGCAAATTTTTGTGCTTTTTGTAAATTTTCTTTTGGCTTTCCTTTGCCTTCATGAAGAGTTTTTCTGAATACTAGTTTTCTTTTTGAATATTTTTTTTCCGCGTTTTCAATAAATGAATCTTCTTTGAAGACGCCCCCAATTACATCTTTGGTGTCTAGGAAGTCTACTAAATAAGGATATTCTTCAGCAATTTTTTTGAGAAGAGTGCTCTTTTTTTCTTTAATTTCCGGAAATTGGCTGTTAATTATTTTATTTAAAGTGTTTTTTAACGTTTGATTAATATCATCCCAAGTTAGTTGGGTTTCTAAGTCAGGATCTGTTTTATTAATTTCAAACTCATTTCATTCGTCGTTAACATACTTATCCAAAATAGGCGATTCTAATAAAAATATCATCATAACATTGTTTATTGGATTGATATTTATAAACTTTGAAAAAGCCATAACAGTACGATTATTAGCACAATAGTAAGCCTCTACTTTAGTCTTAGAATTTGTGCTCTCTTCAAAATAATAAGAAAGGCTGAAGGGAATATTTGAAAGACCGATTTTGAGAGTTTTATTTTCTAAGTAAGGTAAATCTTGCGTATTGATTGTTCTTTTCTCTAAGCTTTCTACATCTTCTAAATTTTTTACATCCCTTAAGTTATTTACATCTTCTAAATTTTCTACATTATGTACATAAAAGTTAATTTGGATATTTTCATCTTTCTTTAAAAAAAGTAAAGGAAGAAGATGATAGTAAATTTCATTATGAACTAGGTTTATATCCAACACATTTTGTTTATAAGGCCCTTCAAAAGATAAATGTGTATTTCACCATTTATCTTTTTCGCCATTTTCTTTTTTAAAAGAATCTTGTGTAAACTGTGGAGTGAAATTCAGTGAAATTTGAGCATGATGTTCATCTTTGCTAAAACTAATGATTTTAACTTCTTCGAATATTTTCAAGTAAGTAATACGTCCAACCCCTTTACATCCTTCTTGAATTTTATAATCACTTTTATAAGTAGAGAAAGATTTGATATTCTCTTTTGTAAATCCATCTCCATTATCAAAAACATTTATAGAAAAAATTGGTTGATTCTCCCACAAATCTGCATTGCCATAAAGTTGGAATAAAATATCAATTTTTGTTGCATGAGCTTGTATAGAGTTAACGATAGATTCCTTAAGAACTGTAACGATATTCGTTTCTGAAGAAAGATCGCGGATTATAGCATTAAGATTGACAAGCATAAGTACACCAATATATTTTATTTATATATCTCGTTGTAATATTTAAATTTTATAATGATATTAAACACACTATTCCTGATGAAAAGTTAATAATTTCTCACCATAAGAGATATTGTATATGCTTGATAATGGTTTTTGTATAGAGGTATTGGACATATCTGTATCATTTTTATCTTCTGTAGAAATTGGCAAAAAATCTGTTCCTGTAGGACTGGAGGAAAAGATAATTGAACTCTATGATTTAGATCAACAGAAGGCTTTACTCTTAAGAAAAGAAGCTTATGTTTGACGCAAAAGTTTTAAAATCAAGACTTCTGATCCGTTGAGGCGTGAAGCTGTTGGTGAGTTTGTTAGAAATTTAGAGAATTTTTCACAACAAAACTTAGCAGAATTAAAAGACGTTCTTGAGAAAGTTTGCAAAAAAAGAGGCGTCCTATAGAGATAGGTTGAAAAATCCTATTCCCCTAACTTTATTTAGGCATCCCTTATCTTTTAAAAATATATGAAGAATCAAAAACTTAATAGGAATATAAAGCTATATGGTGGGCGATGAGAGACTCGAACTCCCGACATCCTCGGTGTAAACGAGGCGCTCTACCAGCTGAGCTAATCGCCCAATGCAATGATCAGCAATTGAATGGAGAATCTTTAAGGAAAAATTTTTCTAAACGCAAGAATAAAGATGGTATTTGATAATTTTTTTTAAAAATGCATAATCCTTCTTGACATAAACGCATGAACCCCTTACACGACCGCTTGTACCAAATTAAATTGGTTCGAAAAAATGCGCGGGTGTAGCTCAGTTGGTTAGAGTGCTGGCCTGTCACGCCGGAGGTCGCGGGTTCGAGCCCCGTCACTCGCGCCATTTCGTGATTCCTTATGAAATTTCCTTTTTAAAATATCCATATGCTATGAGTGATGTGGTGGAGTGTTTGATTGGGAATAAATATGTTTTTTCTTTCTTTTTATATGGTTTATAAGAATAGGGCTTGCGTCTTTCTTTGCTCTGCGTTACCTATGCCGATAAGAAAAGTATCGCTCTGTATGCCTTTGAAGCAGTATGAATAGAGTTAATAGAGCGATTGTTAAATTTGTCTGTTTGGTCTCGCAATATTGAATCATTGTGTTAAACTCAGGCATTTCGTTACGATGGAAGAGGGTTATGGCTTATTTATTGAGCTCTTATTTGCCAGTCTTGATTTTCATTATTGTGTCAGCGGTTATTGCTGGAGTTTTGTTGATTACACCTTACATTGTAGCATATCGTTCCCCCGATCCTGAAAAATTATCGGCTTATGAATGTGGGTTTAATTCATTTAGTGATGCACGCATGAAGTTTGATATTCGTTTCTATTTGGTGTCAATTTTATTTATTATTTTTGATCTTGAAGTTGTATTTCTTTTTCCTTGGGCTGTTTCATTCGAATCAATAGGTATGTTTGGCTTTTGGTCGATGATTGTGTTTTTAGCGATTTTGACTATTGGATTTATATATGAATGGAAAAAAGGAGCCCTTGAATGGAATTAATATCTAATAATTCAACGATTGAGGCTCCAAAACCAAAAGGAATCATTGATCCAAATACTGGTGGGCTGATAGGATCTGACGATAAGTTTTTTCGTGATATCAATGCTGAATTATCAGATAAGGGGTTTTTAGTTACCTCGGCAGATGCTTTGATTACTTGGGCACGTACCGGTTCTTTAATGTGGATGAGTTTTGGTTTGGCTTGTTGTGCTATCGAAATGATGCAATGCTCAATGCCTCATTATGATAATGAGCGTTTTGGATATGCACCACGAGCTTCACCCCGCCAGTCAGATGTGATGGTGGTGGCAGGTACTCTAACAAATAAGATGGCTCCTGCTTTAAGAAAAGTGTACGATCAGATGCCAGAGCCACGTTATGTGATTTCTATGGGATCATGTGCAAACGGTGGGGGATATTATCATTATTCCTATTCAGTAGTGCGGGGATGTGATCGTATCGTGCCTGTCGATATATATGTCCCAGGGTGTCCACCTACAGCAGAGGCATTATTATACGGCATATTGTTGCTACAGAAAAAAATCCGTCGTACCGGATCCATAGAGCGATAGAGAGTTTTCTTGTCATGGTGGATGAAACATTGGTTGAGCTTGCTGCTTATTTGGAAAACAAATTAAAAAATAAGCTTGAAGAGACTGTTCTTGCTTTTGGTGAATTGACCATTGTGGCACGTCTTGATGCAATTATCGATGTCTTAATGTTTGTTCGTGATGATTCTCGCTGTCAATTTATTAATCTTACAGACATTAGTGGTGTGGATTATCCTTTTCGCGATAAGCGCTTTGATGTTTCTTACCAATTGTTATCTCCTCGTGAGAATTTACGCTTACGTGTAAAAGTTCGTACGGATGAAAATACTCCTGTTGCTTCAGCTTGTACGGTTTATCCTGGCGCAGAGTGGTATGAACGTGAAACGTATGATATGTATGGGGTTTTATTTTCAGGACACCCGGATTTGAGACGGATTTTAACAGATTATGGGTTTGAAGGATATCCTTTACGCAAAGACTTTCCTGTGACAGGATTTGTTGAATGCCGTTATGATAATGAAGCAAAGAGGGTGATTTATGAGCCTGTTGTTTTGCGCCAAGAGATGCGTAATTTTGATTTTCTTTCTCCTTGGGAAGGAGGACAGTATACTTTGCCATGTGATGGGAAAGCAGATGAAAAAAAATAATATTGGTTTTGATAAGGCATTATATTAGAGTACTGTATTTCTTAAATAATTAAATATTTTTTAGCGTGATAGATTTTTTGATATTTGATATGAAGTTTTTTAAAAAGCAAGGGGTTGATTGTGGCTGAGGTCAATGTTCGAAACTTTAATATCAATTTTGGTCCGCAGCATCCTGCCGCGCATGGGGTTTTGCGCATGGTTCTGGAGCTGGACGGTGAAGTTGTTGAGCGTGTAGATCCACATATTGGGTTGTTGCATCGCGGTACTGAAAAATTAATGGAAACAAAGACTTATCTCCAAGCTGGTCCTTATCTAGATCGTTTGGATTATGTTGCTCCTATGAATCAGGAACATGCTTTTGTTCTTGCTATTGAAAAGTTATTAGATATAAAAGTTCCTAAAAGAGGGCAATTAATACGTGTTTTGTTTTCTGAAATTGGGCGTATTCTTAATCATTTGCTTAATGTAACGACACAGGCAATGGATGTTGGTGCTTTAACACCACCGCTTTGGGGATTTGAGCAACGTGAAAGATTGATGATTTTTTATGAGCGTGCCTGTGGTGCTCGTCTTCATGCAAATTATTTTCGTCCTGGTGGCGTGCATCAAGATTTACCAGAATCTTTAGTTGAGGATATTGGTGATTTTATTGATCCATTTCTTGTTTCTCTCGGAAAACTTGATGCGCTTGTGACCCCAAATCGGATTTTTAAGCAGCGTAATGTGGATATTGGCGTTGTAAGTATTGATGAAGCTTGGGCACGCGGTTTTTCTGGGGTTATGATTCGTGGAGCTGGTGTTCCATGGGATTTGCGTAAAAGTCAGCCTTATGAATGTTACGATGAAATGGAATTCGATATTCCTATAGGTAAAAATAGCGATTGTTATGATCGCTATCTTATTCGTATGGAAGAAATGCGTCAATCAGCGAAAATTATGCGCCAATGTGTGGAACGTTTACTGAGTACTGAAAAAAATGGACCGGTTTCGAGCTTGGATCGCAAAATTGTACCACCGACGCGGAGTGAAATGAAAAGCTCGATGGAAGCACTGATTCATCACTTTAAACTCTATACGGAAGGTTTTCATACACCTCCTGGAGAAGTATATGTTGCTGTGGAAGCTCCGAAGGGTGAGTTTGGTGTTTATCTTGTTTCTGATGGAACCAATAAGCCTTATCGTGTCAAGTTGCGTGCTCCTGGGTTTGCTCATCTCCAAGCTATGGATTTTTTAACCAGAGGTCATATGTTAGCAGATGCTACAGCTATTTTGGGTTCGATTGATATTGTTTTTGGGGAGGTTGATCGCTAATGTCCGTACGCCGTCTTGCAGATGATGTTTATCAGCCCGCTGAGTTTTCTTTTACAAAAGAAAATCAGATATGGGTAAAAAATACCATAAAAAAATATCCTGCAGGGCGTGAGCAGTCTGCTGTAATTCCATTATTAATGCGTGCTCAAGAGCAAGATGGTTGGGTGACACGTGCAGCGATTGAGCATATTGCTCAGATTCTTTCCATGGCTTATATCCGTGTCTTAGAAGTTGCTACTTTTTATACTCAGTTTCAGCTTAAGCCTGTTGGAACAAAAGCGCATATTCAAGTTTGTGGTACAACGCCTTGTATGTTACGTGGTTCTGACGAATTGATTAAAGTTTGTCAGAAAAAAATTCATCATGAACCTTTTGCGACCAATCAGAATGGAACCTTATCATGGGAAGAGGTAGAGTGTCTTGGTGCTTGTGTGAATGCTCCGATGGTTATGATTTTTAAAGATACTTATGAAGATCTTACAGCTGAACGCCTTGAAGAAATTATTGATGCATTTGAAGCAGGTAAGGGTTCTGAGATAGCGGTTGGTCCGCAAAATAGTCGTAAATCGTCGGAACCGATTAGTGGTTTAACTTCTCTTATTGATGATGAGAAAGAAAAAAAGATCTCTCAAGTCTTCACCAAAAAAGGATAAGGAAAGAATGGGGAACATAATTAAGTATTTTTCTTGAGAAAATATTTTATTATTCTACCCATGACGGCAACATTTAACGAAAAGTAAGAAGTCTTGAAAAGATATTTAAAAACTGCATTTGAGGAAAAGCGGAAAATGCTATGGGTAATAGAAAAAAAGGTGGGGCATGCTAGCTGATAAAGATCGTATCTTCACCAATATTTATGGTTTAAAAGACAAATCATTAAAGGCTGCGATGTTGCGTGGGCATTGGAATGGTCTGAAAGAAATGATTGACAAAGGTCGTGATTGGGTCATTGATGAAGTGAAGGCATCGGGTTTACGCGGTCGTGGTGGTGCTGGTTTTCCTACTGGAATGAAGTGGTCCTTTATGCCAAAGCAGAATGATGGGCGTCCTCATTATTTGGTTGTCAATGCCGATGAATCTGAACCTGGAACTTGTAAAGACCGTGATATTTTACGTCATGACCCCCACACTTTGATTGAAGGATGTGCAATCGCTACTTTTGCTATGGGAGCTAATGTTGCTTTTATTTATATTCGTGGTGAATATATTCGTGAACGTGAAGCGCTTCAAGCTGCCGTTGATGAATGCTATGATGCGGGTTTACTTGGTAAAAAAACGAAATATGGGCATGCTTGTGATATTGTTATTCATCATGGAGCTGGTGCTTATATTTGTGGTGAAGAAACGGCTCTTCTTGAAAGTCTTGAGGGAAAAAAGGGACAACCTCGGCTTAAACCACCATTTCCTGCCAATATGGGGATTTATGGCTGTCCAACAACAGTAAATAATGTAGAGTCTATTGCCGTTGTTCCAACGATTTTGCGGCGGGGTGCTTCGTGGTTTTCATCAATCGGACGAGCAAATAATGTTGGAACGAAATTATTTATGGTTTCAGGGCATGTTAATGCACCTTGTACATTTGAAGACGCTCTTGGTGTTTCATTCCGTGAATTAATTGAAAAACATACGGGTGGTGTTCGTGGTGGATGGAATAATCTTTTAGCAGTTATTCCAGGGGGGGCTTCTTGTCCAGTCGTTCGTGGTGAGGATATGATCGATGCGATCATGGATTTTGATGGGATGCGAGATGTCGGGTCTTCTTTTGGCACAGGGGGAATGATTGTTATGGATAAATCAACCGATATTATCAAGGCAATTTGGCGTATAGCTGCTTTTTTCAAGCACGAGAGTTGTGGTCAGTGTACACCGTGTCGTGAGGGGACGGGATGGATGATGCGTCTTTTAGGGCGTATGGTTGAGGGAAGAGCGCAAAAACGCGAGATTGATCTTTTGTTTGAAGTGTCTAAACAGGTTGAAGGACACACTATTTGTGCGCTTGGTGATGCTGCCGCATGGCCTGTACAGGGGTTGATACGTAATTTTCGTCCGGAAATCGAGCGTAGAATTGATGAATACACGCGAAATGTAGTCCAAAGCAAAAATATTGCTTTAGAAGCGGTTTAATAAAGGATTTTGTTTTAAGAGCAACCGAATGCAAATTTTAAGTGGGTTATCCGCAGGTTGGATGGGTGATGATAAATATCAAAGTTGATGGCAAAGAGATTGAAGTTCCTGATTACTACACTTTGCTTCAGGCTGCTGAGGCGGCTGGGGTAGAAATTCCACGTTTTTGTTTTCATGAATCTTTGTCAATTGCTGGAAATTGTCGTATGTGTTTAGTTGAGGTTAAGGGTGGTCCATCAAAACCTCAGGCTTCTTGTGCTATGGGGGTTCGTGATTTACGATTGGGGCCTAACGGTGAGGCACCTGAGATTTTTACCAATACACCGATGGTAAAAAAAGCACGTGAAGGTGTTATGGAATTTCTTCTCATTAATCATCCTTTGGATTGTCCAGTGTGTGATCAAGGGGGAGAGTGTGATCTTCAAGATCAAGCAATGCTTTATGGACGAGATTGTTCTCGTTATACAGAAAATAAACGTGCTGTAGAAGATAAATATATTGGACCTCTCGTCAAAACTGTTATGACACGGTGTATTCATTGTACACGGTGTGTTCGTTTTACAACGGAAGTTGCAGGTATTTCTGAACTTGGTTTGATCGGTCGTGGTGAAGATGCTGAAATTACGACGTATCTTGAAAAAGCTATGACATCTGAATTACAGGGAAATGTTATTGATCTTTGTCCAGTGGGAGCTCTAACTTCAAAACCTTATGCGTTTCATGCCCGTCCGTGGGAATTGGTAAAAACGGAATCGATTGATGTGATGGATGCGCTTGGTAGTGCTATCCGTATTGATAGCCGCGGCCGTGAAGTTATGCGGATTATGCCGCGTACGAATGAAGATGTAAATGAGGAATGGATCTCTGATAAAACGCGTTTTATTTGGGATGGATTACGGACTCAGCGGCTTGATAAGCCATATGTACGCAAAGATGGAAAGCTTCAACCTGTCAGTTGGACAGAAGCTTTTGCAAAAATTAAAATGGTAATCTCTAAAATTTTTCCAGAAAAAATTGGAGCCATTGCGGGGGATCTTGCTTCTGTTGAAGAAATGTATGCCCTTAAAGCATTATTGAGTTCTTTGGGCTCAACGCTTTTTGATTGTCGTCAAAGAGGGGGGGCTTTATCGCCAGAGTTTGGGCGCTCGAGTTATATTTTTAATCCTACAATTGTAGGTATTGAACAGGCTGATGCACTGCTTATTGTGGGATCTAATCCACGTCATGAAGCAGCTGTTTTAAATGCGCGTATTTTAAAGCGCCAACGGATGGGCAATTTTCCTATTGCATTAATTGGAGAGAAAGTCGATTTACGTTATCCTTATTCTTACCTTGGATCTGGGAGTGATACATTAACGACACTTATTCGTGGAGAGGATGTTTTTTTTAATGTCTTAAAAGAAGCGAAGAGGCCCCTTATTCTTATCGGAGAGGGAGCGGTTTCAGGAAGTGAAGGTTTATCGGTTTTAAAAAGTCTTGCTAAATTAGCTGATAATATAGGTGCTCTTAGTGAGACATGGAATGGGTTTGGGGTTCTTCATAATGCAGCATCGATTGTTGGAGGGTTGGACATAGGCTTTACTTCTAAGCTTGGGGTTGCAAATATACTTAAAACCTGTGAAGTTCTATTTTTGCTTGGTGCTGATGAAGTAGAATTAGCCAATACAAAAGCTTTTACAGTTTATATTGGGAGCCATGGTGATAATGGTGCACATGCTGCTGACGTTATTTTGCCTGCATCTGCTTACACTGAAAAATCAGGGCTTTATGTGAATACAGAAGGACGTGTTCAAATGACAAATCGGGCTGGTTTTGCTCCAGGTGAAGCAAAAGAAGATTGGGCTATTTTGCGTGCTTTATCGGATATTTTAGGACAAAAGCTCCCTTTTGATTCTCTTTCTCAATTAAGGCAATGCTTGTTTAATGATTATCCACACCTTTGTGCTGTTGATGATATAGTGCCTTCTGATATAAGTGGTCTTAAGGCGCTTGGTTCAAAAATGGTTTCTCTCGAGAGTCAAGCATTTACTTCTATGGTTAAAGATTTTTATTTAACAAATCCGATAGCACGTGCTTCTGCTGTTATGGCTGAATGTTCATCTCTTGCAAAAAAACGTGCTACACAAACAGTAAAGTAAGGGCAAAGGAAAAGGAATAATGATGTATGATTTCTTTATGACTTGGCTGTTGCCATTACTCATTATAATCGGAAAAACACTTCTTCTTTTGGTCGTTCTTTTGGTCTTAGTTGCTTATCTTCTTTATGCCGATAGAAAAATTTGGGCAGCGGTACAATTGCGTCGTGGACCAAACGTTGTTGGACCATGGGGTTTGTTACAGTCTTTTGCAGATTTAATTAAATTTGTTGTGAAAGAACCTATTATCCCAGCAGGTGCAAATAAGGGGGTTTTTCTTTTGGCTCCTTTTGTTTCAGCGACACTTGCTTTATCAACTTGGGCTGTTATTCCTGTCAATGAGGGCTGGGAGGTTGCAAAGATTAATGTTGGCTTGCTTTATATTTTAGCCATTTCATCTCTTGAAGTTTATGGTGTTATTATGGGGGGATGGGCATCAAATTCAAAATATCCTTTCTTAGGAGCTCTTCGTTCGGCGGCACAAATGGTTTCTTATGAAGTTTCCATTGGTTTTGTGCTTGTGACTGTCATTTTAATAAGTGGTTCGTTAGATCTCACAACAATTGTTTTTAAACAAACGCACGGGCTTGGTACAACTCTTGGTCTTCCTTTTAACAGTTTTCTCGATTGGAATTGGTTGGTCCTTTTTCCAATGTTTATTATATTTTTTATTTCTGCGCTTGCAGAGACAAACCGTCCTCCATTCGATTTGGTGGAAGCAGAATCTGAACTTGTTGCTGGTCATATGGTAGAATATTCTTCAACGCCTTACATGCTCTTCTTTCTAGGTGAATATGTTGCGATTGTTTTAATGTGCGCATTAACAACCATTCTATTTTTAGGCGGTTGGCTGCCTCCCTTAGATGTTTGGTGGCTTAATTGGGTTCCTGGTATCATTTGGTTTGTTTTAAAAGTTTGTTTTGTATTTTTTTGGTTTGCTATGGTCAAAGCATTTGTTCCACGTTATCGCTATGATCAGCTCATGCGGCTTGGTTGGAAGGTTTTTCTTCCTCTCTCACTAACAATGGTTGTGATAACTGCTGCTTTTTTAAAGTTTACGGATTTCGTTTAAGAGGAGATTTTACGATGTCAGGTTTTATTCAGGCGGCAAAGTCACTTCTTCTATTGGAATTTGTGAGTGCTTTTTTCTTAGCTATGCGTCAATTTTTTTCACCAAAACCCACGATTAATTATCCTTATGAAAAAGGTTTTGTATCTCAGCGTTTTCGCGGTGAGCATGCATTGCGTCGCTATCCAAATGGTGAAGAACGGTGTATTGCTTGTAAATTATGTGAAGCGATTTGTCCTGCTCAAGCGATTACAATTGAAGCTGGGCCACGGCGCAATGATGGTACACGTAGAACTGTCCGTTATGATATAGACATGGTTAAATGTATTTACTGTGGTTTTTGTCAAGAAGCCTGTCCGGTTGAAGCTATTGTCGAAGGTCCAAATTTTGAGTTTGCGACGGAAACACGTGAAGAACTTTATTATGATAAAGAAAAGCTTTTATTGAATGGAGATCGCTGGGAGCGAGAAATTGCTCGAAATATATTGATGGATGCGCCTTATCGTTAAGTGTATCGTTAAATGAGGTGTCGGATATTTTTCCGATAAATTGTAATCTGGTATGAAGTTTATACCAATTGTTTGAATAATTAAGGAGAAGCCTATGCTAACAGATCTAGCGGCGGCATTTTTCTATTTGTTTGCTTTTATTATGCTAACAAGTGCAGTTATTGTTATTACAGCACGCAATCCAGTGCATTCTGTTTTGTTTTTAATCCTCGCATTTTTTAATGCAGCAGCTTTGTTTTTACTTGCAGGAGCAGAGTTTTTGGGGCTTATTCTGCTTGTTGTTTATGTTGGAGCTGTCGCTGTTTTATTTTTATTTGTCGTTATGATGCTTGATGTTGATTTTGCTGAGTTAAAGAGTGGAACTCTTCGGTATGCTCCGATTGGGGCTCTTATTGGCATTATTATCGCTGTAGAATTGATTGTTGTTTTTATGAGTAGCTATTTTTCTCCAGTCTTGAGAACGCATGTTACGCAACCAATGCCAGATTTAGCGCAGCGAACAAATACACAAGCATTAGGTGATATTCTCTATACGGATTATGTTTTCTATTTTCAAATTGCTGGAATGATTTTATTGGTTGCAATGATTGGAGCTATTGTTTTAACACTTCGTCATAAATTAGAAGTAAAGCGGCAATCTATTGCGGAGCAAGTTTCTAGAACGGTAGAAAGTGCCATTGAAATCAAACAAGTTGAATCAGGCAAAGGTATGTAAGGGGGGCTATGTAGATGTATATTGATATTACACATTATCTCACTGTTTCTGCTTTGATGTTTACAATTGGTATTGCTGGAATTTTTCTCAACAGAAAAAATGTGATTATTATCTTGATGTCCATTGAGCTTATATTGCTTTCAGTTAATCTCAATTTTGTTGCATTTTCAGCATTTCTTCATGATCTCGTTGGTCAGGTATTCGCTTTATTTGTCTTAACCGTAGCAGCTGCTGAAGCTGCCATTGGTTTAGCAATTCTGGTCGTTTTTTTCCGTAATCGTGGTTCCATTGCGGTTGAAGATGTTAATGTAATGAAAGGCTAACCAGTGATGTATTATACGATTGTCTTTCTTCCGCTTTTGGGTTTTCTCATTGCTGCACTAGGTGGAAAAACGATAGGAGATCGTGCGAGTGAATTGATAACATGTAGCTTTATGGTTGTTGTTGCCATATTATCGTGGATAGCATTTTTCAGTATTGCACTTGGTCATATTCCAGCGATTGATGTATTGGTATTACATTGGATGACTGTTGGTGACTTAAGCTTTAATTGGGCTTTACATGTTGATACATTAACAGCTGTCATGCTTATTGTTGTAAACAGTGTTTCGGCATTGGTGCATATTTATTCAATTGGTTATATGCACCATGACCCTTCAAGGTCTCGTTTTTTTTCTTATCTTTCTTTGTTTACATTTATGATGCTTATGTTGGTCACATCCAATAATTTGATTCAGATGTTTTTTGGATGGGAAGGTGTCGGACTTGCTTCTTATTTACTCATTGGTTTTTGGTTTCAGCGCGATTCTGCTAATAAGGCCGCAATGAAAGCTTTTGTAGTTAACCGTGTTGGAGACTTTGGTTTTCTCTTAGGAATCTTTAGTATTTTTGTTTTGTTCCAATCGGTTGATTTTGCCTCTATTTTTGCAAAAGCTGCCGACAAGAGCTTTATACAAAATATGACATTTTTAGATTGGCAATTTGATGGGCAGACGGCAATTACCATTACATGTCTTTTATTATTTATTGGTGCGATGGGAAAATCCGCACAATTTCTTTTACATACTTGGCTGCCTGATGCAATGGAAGGACCAACCCCTGTATCAGCGCTTATTCATGCCGCTACAATGGTAACGGCTGGTGTTTTTATGGTTGCGCGTATGTCGCCAATTTTTGAACTTTCTTCAACTGCTTTGACCGTGATTATTATTGTTGGTGCAACAACAGCGTTTTTTGCAGCAACTGTGGGGTTGGTGCAGAACGATATTAAGCGTGTTATTGCTTATTCTACATGCTCTCAACTTGGTTATATGTTTGTGGCATTAGGTGTTGGAGCTTATGGCGCTGCTGTCTTTCATCTTTTTACGCATGCTTTTTTTAAAGCCTTATTGTTTCTTGGTGCAGGTTCTGTGATTCATGCTGTATCTGATGAACAAGATATGCGAAAAATGGGTGGGTTACGCAAACATATAAAGGTCACCTATTGGATGATGATGGTCGGGACCATTGCCTTGACCGGTGTTGGAATTCCAGGAACACTTTTCGGGACTGCAGGTTTTTTCTCAAAAGATGCGATTATAGAGTCTGCTTTTGCATCTCATAATATTGCTTCAGGATATGCTTTTTATCTTCTTGTTTTTGCTGCCTTTTTAACAAGTTTCTATTCATGGCGACTTATCTTTATGACATTTCATGGTAAACCACGGGCAACAGTTGATGTGATGCATCATGTTCATGAATCGCCTCCAGTTATGTTGATTCCACTCTTTCTTTTATCTATTGGAGCAATATTTTCTGGTGTCGTTTTCCAACCTTACTTTTTTGGTGACTTGTATAATGCTTTTTGGAAGGGAGCATTATTTACAAGCAGCCATAATCATATTCTTCATGATGCTCACCATGTTTTTAATTGGGTAAAATGGTCGCCTTTTATAGCAATGATTCTTGGGTTTATGTTGGCTTATTTATTTTATATTGTGGCTCCCTCTCTTCCCAAGAAAATGGCGCGTATTATGCCAGGAGTGTATCACTTTCTTTACCAAAAGTGGTATTTCGATCAATTATATAACTTTTTATTTGTTCGTCCTACCTTTAGAATTGGTTCTTTTCTTTGGAAAGTGGGAGACGGTAAGATTATTGATGGTCTAGGTCCCAATGGTATTGCAGCGCGTGTTGTTGATATTACAAATAGAGTTGTTCGAATGCAAACAGGCTATCTTTACCACTATGCATTTGCAATGCTTATCGGCGTTGCATTGCTCATTACATGGATGATGATCGGGGGCGTAAACTAATGACCGATTGGCCTATTCTTTCTACGGTTACATTTTTGCCGCTTGTTGGTGTTCTTCTGATTTTGTTTATCAAAGATGATAGTGAAGTAGCACGCCATAATATACGTAATGTCGCATTTTTTACGACTCTATTTGTTTTTATTATTTCTTTAATTATTTGGATAGGATTTGATTCTAGCAACCAAAATTTTCAAATGGTTGAAAAATCCAGTTGGTTAGGGGGGGGTATTAGCTATCATATGGGGGTCGATGGTATTTCTATTCTTTTTGTTGTTCTCTCGGCTTTTCTTTTGCCTTTCTGTATTTTAGCAAGTTGGGAGAATGTTAAAGAGAGATTAAAAGCCTATATGATTGCGTTTCTTCTTCTAGAAGTTGCGATTATTGGTGTTTTTTGTGCTCTTGATGCAATGCTATTCTATGTTTTTTTTGAAGGCAGCCTCATTCCAATGTTTATCATTATAGGTGTATGGGGAGGAGCACGTCGTGTTTATGCAAGTATAAAGTTTTTCTTATATACTTTACTTGGTTCAGTGCTTATGCTGGTTGCTCTTATGGTTATGTATTGGGAGGCTGGGACACTTGATATACCAACTTTACTCAATTATCAGTTTCCTGCTCATATGCAAATATGGCTATGGCTTGCATTTTTTGCTTCTTTCGCAGTTAAAATGCCAATGTGGCCAGTTCATACATGGCTCCCTGATGCTCACGTAGAAGCACCGACAGCGGGTTCTGTTATTTTAGCTGGTGTCTTACTTAAATTAGGTGGGTATGGTTTTCTTCGTTTTTCTTTGCCTATGTTTCCTATCGCTTCAGCAGATTTTGCGCCTTTTGTTTTCACATTATCGCTTATCGCTATTATTTATACATCACTGGTTGCACTTGTTCAAAGTGACATCAAAAAACTTATTGCATATTCCTCAATAGCGCATATGGGATATGTAACGATGGGTATTTTTGCTGCGAATGAACAGGGGATACAAGGGGCTATTTATCAGATGCTATCCCATGGAATTGTTTCAGCAGCATTGTTTCTTTGTGTTGGGGTTATCTATGATCGCTTGCATACACGTGAAATTTCAGCGTTTGGTGGTTTAGTGAATAATATGCCTAAATATGCTGTTGTTTTCTTAATTTTCACCATGGCAAATGTTGGTTTGCCTGGAAGCTCAGGATTTTTGGGTGAATTTTTAACCTTAATAGGTGTTTTTCAAGTAAATAAATTGGTTGTTGTTTTAGCAACAACAGGTGTTATCTTATCGGCAGCCTATGCCCTTTATCTTTATCGGCGTGTGGTTTTTGGTTCCTTGGATAAAGAGAATTTAAAAGTATTAATAGATCTTTCTTTAAGAGAAAAATTCCTCCTTTATCCAATGGTTATTCTTACAATATTCTTTGGTATCTATCCAACGCCTATTCTTAAGGCAACGGCGTTTTCCGTAGAAACCCTCATCAATAAACTGCACTAGATAAGGGAAGAATGCACATGCAAACTGAAATAATAGCGCAATTAGTCTTAATTCTTCCAGAGCTTTTAATTGCATTAGGAGCTGTCGTGCTGCTTATGATTGGTGTTTATTCCAATACACGTGCTTCTTTAACAGTGACAGGTTTAGCCATAGCAATTCTTGTGGCAACCATTATTATTCTTATAATTTTTCCGAAAAATGGTTCATTTCAAACCAATGCGCTCGTTATCGATTCCTTTAGTCGTTATATGAAAATTTTAATGCTTATTGGTGCACTCTTTTCTCTTATCATGTCTGTTGGTTTTGCCAATGCACAAAAGTTTAATATATTTGAGTTTCCAGTACTTGTTCTTTTAGCAACCCTTGGAATGATGTTTATGATTTCAGCGGGTAATATGCTGTCGCTTTATATGGGGTTAGAGCTGCAATCTTTAGCTTTATATGTTTTAGCAGCGATTAATCGTAATAATGTAAAATCTTCTGAAGCCGGTATAAAATACTTTGTTTTAGGAGCATTATCTTCAGGTTTGCTTCTTTATGGTATTTCTTTGCTTTATGGTTTTACCGGTCAAATTGGTTTTCACGAAATTGCTCTTGCTTTAAAAGGCAAAAATGTACAATTGGGGGTCATTTTTGGAATTGTCTTTATTTTAGCTGGTTTGGCTTTCAAAATTTCTGCTGTTCCGTTTCATATGTGGACACCTGATGTTTATGAAGGAGCGCCCACACCGATTACAGCATTTTTTGCTGGTGCCCCTAAAGTTGCTGCAATGGCTTTAATCATCCGTATTATTGTGGTGACCTTTATTCCCCTAGGGCGTGTTGATAACGTGATGCCTGCATGGCAACAAATTTTGGTGTTCATGGCGATTGCATCAATGATACTGGGTGCTTTTGCTGCAATCGGTCAGAATAATATTAAGCGCTTAATGGCTTATTCGTCGATCAGTCATATGGGTTATGCACTTGTTGGTTTATCTGCTGGAGATATGCTTGGGATAAAAAGTGTTATCCTTTATATGACTATTTATCTTGGAATGACGCTTGGTTCATTTGCCTTTATTCTTGGAATGCGCTCTCAGAATGGAAATGTTGAAAATATTTATGATCTTTCAGGGTTAGCAAAGACGAATCCGTTTATGGCTGTTGTGATGACAATACAGCTTTTCTCTTTAGCCAGTATACCACCTATGGCTGGTTTTTTTGGAAAGTGGTATACCTTTTCTGCTGCTGTCCACGCTGGACTTACGCCACTTGCTGTCGTTGGGATGATAGCGTCTGTCGTTGGGGCTTTTTACTATTTGCGAGTCATTAAAATTATGTGGTTTGATGATGCACAAGCGCATTTTGTTGCTTTATCGAAAGAGCTTCAATTTTGTCTTGGTCTTTCTGTATTCTTTATTTTATTTTACGCGCTTTTTGGAGTTTGGTTCGCTGAGCTAGCAGAAAAAGCAGCAACAGCATTGTTTTAATGAATATGGTTTATACTTTATCAGATTTTGCACAAAAACAGGGATACACTGTTGAAGCGTACGATAGTGTTGATTCAACAAATCTCATTGCGCAACGAAAAGCGCAAACTGGTCATCAAGGTAATCTTTGGATTGTTGCACAAGAACAATCACAGGGAAGAGCAAGAAGAGGGAGGACTTGGTCTAGTCCAAAAGGGAACCTTTATTCTAGTCTTTTATTAATTGATGATATTGTTCATCAAACTGCGGCTCAACTTGGTTTTGTTGCTGGAGTAAGTGTGGCAGAGGCAATAAAACAATTGATAAAAGAGGAAAAGCAGACAAACAATATTGTGAGCTTAAAATGGCCAAACGATATTTTGCTCAGAGGAGAAAAAAGCTCTGGAGTTTTGCTTGAGATTTTAAAATTGTCATCACAACAATATGCCTTGGTTATTGGTATTGGAATAAATGTGAAATATAATTATGAAGATGCGCCCTATTCCACTTCAAGCTTAAAGAATATCGGTTTGCATATTGATGCAGAACAATTATTTACGGTTTTGACGGAGTGTTTTTCTAAAAATTACCTTCTTTGGAAACAACCAAAAGGATGTGAAATAATCCGAAAAAAATGGCTTTTATACTCCGCTCATCTTGGGAAATATGTCAAAGTGGTGAATGATGAAAAAGTCATTGAGGGTATTTTTGATGGTCTTGATAGTGATTTTAACTGCATCATAAAGCAAAAAGACGGTCAGACAGCAATTATAACAGCTGGGGATGTTCATTTTGGTTTGGCTGATTCTGTCTAATGCAGGCCGTTATTGAAAAATTATTTTATCATCAAATACCTTAATGATTTGGGAGATGTTTATGGTTGCAGCCAATAGATGTGAATTTGTTTTTTTACCTCTGGGAGGTGTAGGTGAGATAGGGATGAATTTAGCTGCTTACGGATTTGGTCCCCAATATCTTCGTGAATGGCTGCTGGTTGATATGGGGATTAGTTTTGCTGGTTCTGAATTACCAAGTGTCGATCTTGTTTTGCCTGATATTCGTTTTCTAGAAAGTGAAAAACACAATATACGGGGTCTTGTTTTAACACATGCACATGAAGATCATTATGGGGCCGTTCTTGATTTATGTCCAAAGTTACAAGTGCCGATTTACTGTACGCCTTTTACGGCAGGATTATTGGAAACTAAAAAACAATTAGATTTTGAATCTCAAAAAATTTTACTCAATATTTTTCAAGCTGGTGATTGTTTTCAGGTAGGTTCCTTTGCTGTAGAGGCTATAGCCGTTAACCATTCAATACCAGAATCTGTCTCTTTGGCAATTACAACGTCTTTAGGGACTGTGATTCATACTGGTGATTGGAAAATTGATCATACCCCTTCACTCGGGGCTGTAACCGATGAAAAAAGATTTCGTGCTTTAGGCAAAAAAGGTATTTTAGCATTACTTTGTGATTCCACAAATGCATGTCGGGATGGTATCTCTCCTTCAGAACAGCAAGTTCAAGCCAGTCTTTCAGAGATTATTTCTAAAGCTGAAGGGCGCGTTGCGATAGCAACTTTTTCTTCTAATATTGGTCGGATACGTTCTATTGCTCTTGCAGCTGAAGCTGCTGGACGTAAGGTGCTTGTCATTGGGCGTTCCCTTAAGCGAAGTATTATGGTTGCACAAGAGCTTGGTTATATGAATGATTTAGCACCATTTGTAACGGAAGATGATTATGGCTACATCTCGCGAAAAGATCTTGTTTTAATTGTCACAGGGAGCCAAGGTGAGCCATGTGCTGCTTTGGCTAAACTGTCACGTGATGGAATGAAAAATATTGCACTTTCCGCTGGTGATACCGTTATTTATTCATCACGAAGTATTCCAGGAAACGAAAAAGCGATTATTGAGGTACAAAATCGTTTCATTGATTTGGGTATTAAAATTATTACGAATGAAGATGCACTTGTTCATGTTTCAGGTCATCCCCGTCGTTCAGAACTTTTACAGATGTATGATTGGATAAAGCCACAAATACTTGTCCCTGTACATGGGGAAGCAATGCATCTTAAAGCTCAGGCAATTTTAGCACGTCAAGCGGGTATTAAAACTGTTATGGATATCAGAAATGGCTATATGTTACGTCTTGCACCAGAGCCTGTAGAAGTTATTGATCAAGTTCCTGTTGGCCGCATCTATAAGGATGGTTGCTTAATTGGAGATGAAGATGAATTAGGGATTCGTGAACGCCGTAAACTAAGTTATGCTGGTCATGTTACTATTTCTCTCCATATAAATAGTAAGCATGAATTATTAGGGGATATAGGTCTAACAACATTCGGGTTACCTGAAAGTAATGGAAAGGGGGAAAGTCTAAAAGATATTCTTTTAGATATCGTAGAAAACACAGTTTATAATATCCCACGCATGAAACAGAAAAATAATGAACTTATTCGAGAGGCAACACGACGTGCAGTAAGAGCGGCTGTTCATGAAATTTGGCAAAAAAAACCTATCTGTACAGTTTTTTTACATCGGTCAAAATAAAAGAACTTTTCTATTACGTTATTAAAAAAGAGAAGAGCATTTTTATTTTATTGCTAAATAAGAAAAATAGAGAATAAAGCACAATAAATTTTTAAATGATAAGATCGTTATATTTGCAAGTATTCAGAATGCGGCTATAGATGAATAGAGGGTGTGATAAATTGTTCCGATATGATATATCTGATTAGGAGTTAATTATTTCAATGCGTCTTTCTCAATATTTCCTTCCACTTTTAAAAGAGAATCCTAAAGAAGCAGAAATTGTTTCTCATCGCTTCATGTTGCGCGCTGGAATGATTCGACAACAAACATCAGGGATTTATTCTTGGCTTCCTTTGGGAAAAAAAGTGCTTGATAAAGTTTGTAAAATTATTCGTGAAGAGCAAGAACGTGCGGGTGCAATAGAAATATTGATGCCTACAATTCAGTCTGCTGATCTTTGGCGTGAAAGCGGTCGTTATGATGATTATGGTTTGGAAATGCTCCGCATTAAAGATCGTCAAAAGCGTGATTTACTTTACGGTCCAACCAATGAAGAGATGGTAACAGATATTTTTCGCTCTTATGTTCGTTCTTATAAAGATCTTCCGCTTAATTTATATCATATTCAATGGAAATTTCGTGATGAAATTCGTCCACGTTTTGGTGTGATGCGAGCACGAGAATTTTTAATGAAAGATGCTTATTCTTTTGATCTTGATTATGAAGGCTCTGAAACATCTTATAATCGTATGTTTGTTGCTTATTTACGCACTTTTTCTCGCCTTGGCTTAAAAGCAATTCCTATGCGTGCAGATACAGGTCCAATAGGGGGGGAACTCAGTCATGAATTTATCATTTTGGCTGAAACAGGAGAGAGTGTTATCTTCTGTGATAAACAATTTCTTGAACTTACCATTCCTGATAGTTCAATCGATTTTAGTGATAAAGCTGTTTTAGATGATATTGTTAAGCAATGGACATCTTTTTATGCAGCAACGGAAGAAATGCATAATGAAGAGGAGTGGGCTAAAGTTTCTGATCATAATCGTCTTTCAGCGCGTGGTATTGAAGTAGGGCATATTTTCCACTTTGGTACTAAATATTCTGCTCCAATGGGAGCAAAAGTTATGGGACAAGATGGAAAAGAGCATGTGGTCTCTATGGGATCTTATGGTATTGGACCTTCGCGTCTTGTTGCGGCCGCTATTGAGGCTTCTCATGATGAAAATGGTATTATTTGGCCCAAGTCGATGGCACCGTTTGATTTTGGGATTATCAATATGAAGCCCGATGATGAAAAATGCACACAGGCATGTGAGTTTCTCTATCAGGGATTAAAGAAGGTTGGTTTTGATCCGTTATTAGATGATAGAAATGAACGCCCTGGATCAAAATTTGCAACAATGGATTTGATTGGTTTGCCAACGCAAATTATTGTTGGTCCTAACAGCATTGCACAAAATGAAGTTGAAATTAAAGATCGAAAAACAGGAATAAAAAAATCTCTAAAGGTTGAAGATGTGCTCAGCCAACTTTCTATAATTTAATAGGAAATGTTATGAAGAGGCTGAAAAATAAAGGTTTTTCATCTTATGAGTGGATGATCGCTTTTCGTTATATGATTCCCAATAAAAAACATGTCGTTGCCTCTGTTATTTCAATTATTTCTCTTATTGGGATTATGTTGGGCGTATTTGCTCTGGTCGTTGTTATGGCGGTGATGAATGGCTTTCGTACAGAACTTCTCAATCGTATTCTTGGTATGAATGGGCATCTTATTATTCAAACAGTTGATTCTGGTTTTGCTGATTATAAGACTCTTATTTCTTCTTTAGAAACTACAAATGGCGTGAAGTTTGCTTTGCCTGTTATTGAAGGTCAAGCACTTGTTCAAGGTGAAGTTCAAGGTGGCTCTGGCGCGTTAGTTCGTGGTATGCGCAAACAAGATCTAGATAAGCTTAAAACAGTCTCTCAAAATATTAAATTAGGATCGATTTCTCGGTTTGATCAAGAAGAAGGTGTTGCAATTGGAAGTGGCTTAGCAGAAAAATTAGGATTAACAGTTGGAAGAGATATTCGTATCATTACTCCAGATGGTGATGAGACTCCTTTTGGCGTTACGCCACGAGTGAAAGCTTATAAAGTCGTTGCTATTTTTGAAGTTGGTATGTCTGAATACGATTCAATATTTGTCTTTATGCCTCTTCATGAAGCACAAATGTTTTTTAATTTAGGCGATAAGGTTCAGTCTTTAGAGTTATTTTTAAATGATCCTGATGCAGTTGATCAAATAAAACCCGTTGTAGAAAAAGCAGTTGATCAACAGGTTTATTTAATTGATTGGCGTACACGTAATCAGGCTTTTTTTTCAGCTTTACAGATTGAACGAAATGTTATGTTTTTCATTCTTTCTCTGATCGTTCTTGTTGCTGCTTTAAATATTATTTCAGGACTGATTATGCTTGTAAAAGATAAAAGTCATGATATTGCAATTTTACGCACGATGGGTGCTCAACAAAGTGCGATTTTGCGTATATTTATCATTACAGGAATGATGATTGGTTTTATTGGAACGATATTGGGCTTAATTTTAGGTGTTATCGCGACCGCGAATATTAATCATATCCAAGACTTTATCTCTTGGTTATTTAATGTCGACGTTTTTAATCCTCAACTTTATTTTTTAACAAAATTGCCTGCACAAATTGAGTGGAAACAGACCGTCTTGGTTGCTGTGATGGCTTTATTCTTGTCATTTCTTGCTGCTCTCATTCCGGCATGGCGTGCTGCTAAGCTAGATCCCGTACAAGCTTTGAGGTATGAATAATGACAGCTATTTTAGAGCTTGTAGAGATTGAAAGACGCTTTTTCGAGGGTCATAAGCCGCTCATTGTTTTAGATAAAGCGAATTTTACTCTTAATCGTGGAGAGCTTGTTGCACTTGTTGCACCATCTGGTGCTGGAAAATCAACACTTCTTCATATTGCTGGATTATTAGAAAAACCAACCGCTGGTGATGTGATGTTACGAGGTGTTTCTTGTGCAAAGCGTTCTGATAGTGAGCGAACAGCTATAAGACGAAATGATATTGGTTTTGTTTATCAATTTCATCATTTACTTCCAGAGTTTACGGCGTTAGAAAATGTTATGATACCGCAAATGATAGCAGGATTAAAAAAATCCATAGCAGAAGATCGTGCGCGCAAATTATTAACGTATCTGCGTATTTCTCATCGTGCGAACCATCGTCCCTCAGAGTTATCGGGAGGAGAACAACAACGTGTTGCTATTGCACGTGCAGTCGCAAATGGCCCTTCAGTTCTTTTGGCTGATGAACCTACAGGAAATCTTGATCCCGTAACTTCAGCTTATGTTTTTCAAGCTTTATCTATCCTTGTTCGTCAGTCTGGTCTTTCTGCTCTTATTGCAACACATAATTACGCTTTGGCTAAGCAAATGCATCGTCGAATTACACTTAAAGAACAAAAGATTATAGAACTTCCTTAAAGCAAGGTACAAATTTTATACGACTAATTGAATAGTTTATATTACTTTATTCAAGGAGATTTTTTATGACAGTTTTTGTCGTTGACAAAAATCAATTGGATGCGCGTCGTCGCCGGTTGATTTTTCGTGCATGGCATCGCGGTATTCGTGAAATGGATCTCATTTTTGGGCATTATGTTGATGCTCATATCACTGAGATGAATGATAAAACGCTCTCTGAGCTTGAGTATATTATGTCTTTTGACGACCGTGATTTACTCACATGGATGACTGGAGAAATTTCCCCCCCCTCTGAAGTTGATAGTCCACTTTTTCGTGATATTGCTAATTATCGTTTTTGCTTAAGTTATTGATTCAAATGCCTATATTTAAAAAAATTATTATTCCAAAAAATAGTCCTGTTCGTATGATTTTTGATGGCGTTACTGATGGATTTGAAGCCTTTGCGCTTGCTAAGTTAAGTTCAGAAATTGGACAAGGCAAACCGCTCATCTATGTTGTTCATGACGGAACAAAAATTGCGCATTTACAACAAGTTTTAAATTTTATTGAACCCAATTTGCCCGTACTTCAATTTCCTGCATGGGATTGTTTGCCTTATGATCGCGTATCACCAGGAATTGCTGTCATGTCCCGTCGACTATCAGCTTTGGCACGCATAGCAAATTTACGTCAAAACCCACATCCTGCAATTATATTAACTACAGCAAATGCAATTATGCAAAAGTTGCCTCCTCGTGAAATGATAGAAGCTCAGCTTATTCACTTACATGTTGGCCAACGCAATAACATGGGAAATCTAATTCAATTCTTAGAAACCAACGGTTTTGAACGCGTTACGGTTGTCCGTGATGTTGGTGAGTTTGCTGTAAGAGGAGGAATACTTGATATCTTTTCTCCTATGGATGTTGAACCTTTACGCCTTGATTTTTTTGGAGATACCCTAGAAAGCATCCGCGTATTTGATCCAGAAAGTCAAAGGACAACACGTCAAAAAACTGAACTTTTATTACAGGCAATGAGTGAGGTTGTTCTTACACCAGAACGCATCAGCCGATTTAAAAGCAATTATACCCGTACATTTGGTGTATTACAAAAAAATAACATGCTTTATGAAGCAATTGCTCAAGGTCGGCGTTTTGCCGGTATGGAACATTGGCTTCCATTTTTTTATGAAGAGCTTGACACTTTTTTTGACCATTGTGGCAACCTACCGCTTGTTTTTGAGCATCTTATAGAAGAAGTTTTCATTGAGCGCTATCGCCTTATTGAAGACTATTATAACGCGCGCAAAGAGCGCGAAAATGATAAAGAAAATTCTACTTCTTATCATCCAATAGACCCTAGTCTTCTCTATTTAACGCCAGAGCGTGTTTTAGAATGTGTGCAACAATCTTCACAGCGTATTGATTTTTCGCCTTTTAATATTCCACAAAGTTTGGAACAAACTGTTATTCACGCACATGTTAAACAGGGATATGATTTTGTAAAAGAGCGTAATGCGCAGGAAAAAAATGTTTTTTCAAGTGTTATTGATCACATCGCATCTTTACGCGCTGCGGGCAAAAAAGTACTTTTAGCGTGTTGGAGTGAAGGATCTCTGAATCGTTTAGTACAAGTTCTCGACGAGCATGGATTAAAAAAAATAGATGTTGTAAAATCCTTGCAAACTGTCAAAGCAACACCACGAGATCATATATTAGCAGCCGTTATCATGATAGAACATGGTTTTGAGGCTGAAGATTTAGCTATTATAGCAGAGCAGGATATCCTAGGTGATCGCTTCATCAGATCACCAAAGCGGCGTAAGAATAATACAAATTTTATTTCTGAAATTTCTGCTTTAAATTCTGGTGATATTGTTGTGCATATCGACCACGGTATTGGCCAATTTGTTGGTCTTAAAACCATCACAACCACTGGAATTTTACGAGATTGCCTTGAAATTAAATATGCTGGAGGTGATCTCCTCTTTTTACCTGTTGAAAATATTGAGCTTCTCTCACGTTATGGCTCAGAAGGAACAGAGGTAACGTTAGATAAATTAGGAGGTGTTGCTTGGCAAGCACGTAAAGCTCGGCTTAAAAAACATTTATTGGAAATGGCAGGGCAATTAATCCGTATAGCTGCAGAGCGTATGACTCGTGCTGCGCCTGCTTTACTTCCACCAATTGGACCATTTGATGAGTTTGTTGCTTGCTTTCCCTATGAAGAAACGGAAGATCAAATGAATGCAATTGATGCTGTTTTGGACGATCTAGCCTCAGGCAAGCCGATGGATCGCTTGATATGCGGTGATGTTGGTTTTGGAAAAACTGAAGTAGCCATTCGAAGTGCTTTTGTTGCAGCATTAAATGGATATCAGGTTGCTGTTGTTGTACCGACAACTTTGCTTTCACGTCAACATTACAAAACATTTATTTCGCGTTTTCAAGGATTACCGGTTAAAATTGGACATGCTTCGAGGCTTGTAAAAGCGAAAGAACTTGCACGAGTAAAAAAAGGTGTTTCAGATGGTACAATCGATATTGTCATTGGAACCCATGCATTATTAAGTGGTGCAGTTAATTTTTTACGGTTAGGCCTTCTTATCATTGATGAGGAACAGCATTTTGGTGTCAAACACAAAGAGCGTTTAAAAGAGCTTAAAAGTGATATTCATGTTCTCACACTTTCAGCAACTCCCATACCACGCACTTTAGGGCTAGCTTTATCGGGTGTACGTGAACTTTCATTGATAACAACCCCCCCCATTGATAGAATGGCGGTTCGTACTTTTATTTCACCCTTTGATGCACTTGTTATACGAGAGACCCTGCTTCGAGAATATTATCGTGGTGGACAAAGTTTCTATGTTTGTCCTCGTATTTCAGATTTAGCTTTTGTAGAAGAATATCTCAAAACACATGTGCCAGAACTGAAATTCGTTGTGGCTCATGGACAAATGCCGGCTGGACAACTTGATGATATCATGAATGCATTTTATGATGGACAATATGATGTGCTGCTCTCAACAACCATTATTGAATCTGGTCTTGATATTCCAGCAGCCAATACATTAATTGTGCATCGCGCTGAGATGTTTGGCCTTTCTGCCCTTTATCAGTTACGTGGTAGGGTAGGGCGTTCAAAACAACGTGCTTATGCTCTCTTTACATTTCCTTCTGGTAAAGTTTTAACAGCTGCTGCCGATCGCCGTCTTAAAGTTTTACAATCTCTTGATACCTTAGGGGCTGGGTTTCAATTGGCAAGCCATGACATGGATATCCGCGGTTCAGGCAATTTTTTAGGTGAAGAGCAGTCGGGGCATATCAAAGAAGTTGGATTTGAACTCTATCAAAAAATGCTTGAAGAAGCTGTTGCTGAATTAAAAGATGGAGAGCTAAATGAAGATAAGCAATGGTCTCCTCAAATTTCACTTGGTACAACAGTGATGATACCAGAGAGTTTCGTGCCTGACTTATCATTACGTATGGGACTTTATCGTCGTTTAACAGAACTTGATGATTTAGAACAAATTGATGAATTTGCAGCGGAGTTAATTGATCGCTTTGGTCCTTTACCCATTGAGGTTCAACACCTTCTTAAAGTCTTTTATATCAAAACATTGTGTCGAAAAGCGCATGTAGAAAAATTAGATACAGGACCAAAAGGGATTGTTATACAGTTTCGTAATAACTATTTCGCAAATAGTGTTGCTCTTGTTCAGTGGGTTGGGAAACAAGGTTCAATGGCAAAAATCCGACCAGATCAAAGTATTGCTCTTATTCGTGATTGGTCCACAGCGGATGAAAGGCTTGTTGGAGCAGCGAATATTATGACACAGCTTGTCGAAATGGCAGAACAACATTCTGTTTAAAAATATCTTTATTATTTTAGAATTGTTACTCATTTTTACAAAATAATTCTATAAAAACAAACAGTTATTGATTTTGTATAAGAATAAAATTTAAGTTTATAATAAAGAGCCATTATATATTTATTTGGTTTTTATTATATACGTATTGATACAATGAAGGAAATAGATTAGACGGTTTAACTGCAATAAATAGCACTTTCAATATAATAAGCTAATAAGCTCCTGTAAATTTTTTAGAAAGAATTTAGGTAAAGATAGCATGCTTTCTTCATTACAAAAGTGTCTAACTATCGTTTTTTTGTTACTCACTTTAATACATGGCGTAAAAAACGCTTATGCTGAGTTATCTTCTGATGAACAATACCAACATTTAAAAAACAAAAGAAAGAATATTAAAGAGAGCATACAATTTATTGAAGAAAGTATATCTCATTTGGATATTTGGGAAAAAAATATTTCTAAAGCAGAATACTATGAGCGTTTACAGGAACGGAATAAGTTATATAAAAAACTGAAAACTCTGAAGGATGAATATTATAATCTTGGTTCGAAATTACAGGATCTAGCTGAAAAAAAACAAAAAATTATCTCTAGAATACATATAGCGAGAGAGTATGAAGTAGGGGAGTATGAAGAAAAGTTGATTAAAGCAAAAGATTATTTAAAAAAAAACTCAAACGTTTAATGAATGGGGAATGAATGAGAAAAGTGGAGGTGATGATGAGATAATGAAAAATTATCTCATATTTATTATTGCTTGCAATACGTTAGCGGATATATTGCAAAGTGATATAGGCGCTATTTTGCGCAAAGATTTTGATTGGAAAGATAAAGATTTTAGTTGGGCTAAAGGCGCAAATAATTCAATAAGTCCTAGTTTAGTCAGGGATATTAAAGAATTACTAACAGATGGCTCTTATAGTTATGAAAAACAAATATTTGACGATATAAAAAATAGTCTTACAGAAGATAATTGGTTTGTAAAAAGTGCACCTAAGCTTTATAATACCATTAAAGAAGTACATAATATAATGCTTCCAAACAAGAAAAAGAATATTATAGATCGTATGCGTTTTCATGTTGAAGAATTATTCAATTAAAAATTATTTATTTGATTTATGTTGAATTATATTCAAAATAGAAAAATACTTAATTTTTCGTAACGGTATAGTTTAGAAAATTCATAAAAAATAATGCTATAAGAATAGCCAATTAAAAATTTACTCATATAAATACAGAGAAATTAAGATTATATACTAAATAATAGTTAAAATATATTTTAATTTTTTGTTTTTAATTATTATTTATAATAAAGTAATTTTATGCACATAAGATATTATATATTGTTCTTATCATATAAGATTTAATATATATATTAAATAATAAAATCATATATCTTTTTTATGTTTTCTTTTTATGCATAATTTTTTGTGCTTGTAGTTTTTTATTTATATCTGTTTAATTATTTTAATGACGATACATCTCATATCATAAATCTTGTTTCATTAATATGATAAGAGAGATATTTTATAGCTCTAAGTTGTGTTATATAGAGAAACAAAATGATATTTTTAATTCATTTTTTTCTTAAAACTTAAATCATTAACGATTTATATCTTTGATATTGTGAAAGATGAAAAGAATTTATCATTTTAGTAGATTCTTTTATTTAAGAAATAACTTAAAAGAAATTGATAAAAGCTATATTTTTTATTCACGTTATAAAACTGAGAGATGATATTCGTACAGAAGTGCAATAATAGATGTTTAATAGCAATAATAGATGTTTAATATATGAGCATAAATTTATTATGGCTTTAGGCACGTGAGATGATTCATAGGGAGGGTTTCCTTTGTTCAGTAGTTTTATCTATAAAACTAACTCCGCTTGTGATGTACAAGTGGATAAATTTTATTGATTCAACATAAGAGAGGTTTGCGCTATTAGGATCTTTCATACAATATAGAAAAAAGATAAATTATTATTACAAATTAATATGTTATTATATTTTAAGAAAGTTTATTATAAATAAAATATTTTCAGCAGTTATAGATTTTCTCTCTAAGAAAATGTGTTGTTTAATTAAGAAAAAAGCACTTCTTTAGTAACGTATTTTTAAACTAAACTGTTTAGTTAAACGCTATGGAATATAAAATTTTTATTACAAAAGCGTATCACTATTATTTTGTAAACAAGGGCAGAAAATTGTTCATTAGCAAAAAGCTCTCTTACAATTATGCAGAAATTTTAGACAATCAGTGGTTTTAATTCATTAAATGTTTCAATAATATCGTAGATGATTTTGTTTTTGTGTATCACACAAGGCACATAAGGAAAACAGTAAAATTTATCTGATATTTTGGAGCTTCATGCATTGCAACACCTGTTGCAAAGGTTCTATAAGCTTAACATGAAGAGTAATAAATGTAAAAATTTTAATTAGTAAGTTTTTTAGAGTAGTATCAGAGTTTATTTTAATTAATATTGCAATATTGATTCGTTTGTGTAATCTTAGTTTAAATGCACAGAGGTGTTTTATGGGTAGATTGCATCAAATACCAATGTGATGAAGAGGGGAAATGATATGAGTGTATAAAAATTAGAATGGCTCGTCGTATTTTTTCTCTAAATTTGACTTTTTTTTTTATATTGAAGTAAAAATAGTAAAATTAATTGTTATTTCATTATAATTTAATAAATTAAGTTGGAATTATATTTAATATTTTTTGAAGTTACTTAAGAGCGCGTTGAAAGGATTAACTTAATCATGTCGCATAAAAATGTTTATTCTGCTGTTTCAGTATTAGTTGGAGCCGCTGCCCTTTTTCTTATAGCTGGTATTTCTGCAAATGCGCAAACTTTATCACAAGGTTGGTACAAAGTTTGCAGTAAGCAGCATGATGTTGATATTTGTAATACAATGAATACTGTATTATCGAATACGGGACAACCTTTAACGGCTTTTAATCTTGTTGAAATAAAAGGGAAGCAAAATGAGAAACGTATAGGTATTCAAGTGCCTACAGGTCGTTTTTTGCCAGAAGGTGTTCACATTAAAATTGGTGACGAGTTCTCTAAAAAAATTCCTTATATTATTTGTAATGGACCAAGTTGTATTGCTAATGATGTCTTAGATGATAAGCTTATAGCAGCTATGAAAAGTGGTACAAAAATGGTTGTAACCACAGTTAATTTCCGTGGTTCAGCTAATCCTATTGAATTTTCTCTTAATGGGTTTACAGCAGCCTATACCGGTCCTGGTATGGAGGAAAAAGATTTCCAACAAGAACAAATAAAGCTGCAGCAAGCTATTCAATCAAAGCAAAAAGAAATTGAAGAGCGTATGCGGGCTGAGCAAGAAAAAGCGAAACAAAAGTAATAAAACCACACCATAAAAGTTGGTCAAAACGTTTTCTATAATTGTTTATTTGAACCGCCACAGTTTTCTGTGGCGGTTTTTTTAATCCTTAATTTTTCGAAAGAATTCTGCGTTTCCACCAACCAATACGTTCAGTTTTGGAAGAATCATTAGGCGTTGATGAAATAACAACGGGTTGATTAATTGTTTCTTCAATTTGGGAAGGAGAGGTTTCGATAACTTTCTCCATCTCGATTACAGTTTCTTGCTCTAATATTTTTTGTATTTGCGTTGTCTCTTTAGAAGATGATTTTTTACGTGTTCCACGTGTTGATTTTTTACTCTTTTCAAGAGCTTTATCTTCTACCTCATGAATAGCTTTGTCTGCTTTTTTTGTTTTAGTTTTACGCACCGGACTGGTTGTAGGTTTTTCTTCAAGAGATTTTTGTTCTGCAATATTTTGATCATTATCTAAAGAAAGTTGATTTTGTACTACTTTTGAAGAACGTTTTTTAGGTTTAATACTTGTATCATTTTTTTCAGATTCACTCTGTTGTTGTATATCTAGAGCTTGTGTATTATTTTTTGTTTCTTCAAGTTCAAAAGATTTAGCAGGTGAAACACGACGTTTGCGATGCGCTGCTTTAATTTCTGCTAAAGCTTGCTTAGCAAAATCTCCCACTGGTTCCGCATAAGGAACGCGAATCTGATGAAAACTATTATCTTGATTGCGTCGACCACCACGACGTCCTCGACGACGTCCTCGACGATAAGAATCATCATTCAAGGTATCTTCTTTTTTATGAACGTTGGAGAGAGAATGATCAGTAATTTCACCGTGACGATTTTTGCGCCGACGCTTTTGATTTGTTTCAATGGGAGAAGGATTTTCAATAGATTCACTCTTTATGAAAACAGAATCTTCAATTTCTTGCTTATTGTCATCTTCCAATGAAGATTGAGAAATTCTCTCTGCTATTGAGCCTTTAGAAATAACAAGATGTTGTGTTCCAATACTATCATCTGCTTCAATACTAATATTAAGTTTAAAGCGAGCTTCTAAATTAACAAGAATATTGCGTTTATGATTTAATACATAAAGCGCTGTTGCTACGGGGGTGCGCACGATAATATTATGTTGCGAATTATGAAGAAGATATTCTTCAATTGAGCGCATGACATGTAACGCAATTGATGATTCAGAACGTATATTTCCTGTTCCTGCGCAATGTGGGCAGGGCTGTGTCGTACTTTCTAAAACCGATATGCGAATACGTTGACGACTCATTTCTAAAAGGCCGAAGTGTGAAATATGACCTACTTGAATACGAGCACGATCGTTTTTTAAACAATCTTTTAATTTTTTTTCGACCAGCTTCACATTGCGTTCTTCAAGCATATCAATAAAATCAATCACAATTAAACCAGCAAGGTCACGCAAGCGTAATTGACGCGCTACTTCTTCAGCAGCTTCAAGGTTAGTTTGTAAGGCTGTCTTTTCAACAGAGAATTCTTTCGTAGAGCGGCCAGAATTTACGTCAATAGCAACAAGTGCTTCTGTTTGATTAATAACAAGATAACCACCAGATTTTAAAGAAACCTGTGGTTGCAACATTTTATCAAGTTGAATTTCAATATTATTTCTTGCAAAAATGGGCGTAGGATCACGGTAAGGTTGCACAACTTTTGCATGACTTGGCATGAGCATACGCATAAAGTCTTTCGCTTCACGATATCCTTGGTCTCCAGAGACAAGAATTTCACTAATGTTCTTATTATAAAGATCTCGTATAGAACGCTTGATGAGATTGCTTTCTTCATGGACAAGGCATGGCGCCGTTGACTCGAGTGTCAAAGTGCGAATAGTGTCCCATAACCGCATAAGATATTCATAATCACGTTTAATTTCAGCTTTTGTTCTATTGGCACCAGCGGTTCGTAAGATAACGCCCATACCTTTTGGAACGGCTAATTCTTTTACGATTTCTTTAAGACGCTTACGGTCTTGTACGTTCGTAATTTTTCGTGAAATACCACCACCACGTGCTGTGTTGGGCATTAGAACAGAGTAACGACCAGCTAGAGATAGATATGTTGTAAGGGCAGCACCTTTATTACCACGCTCTTCTTTGATAACTTGTACCAACAAAATTTGACGTCGTTTAATGACTTCTTGAATTTTATACTGACGCCCTTGTTTTCTTTGATAAATCGGGAGCTCTTCACGGATGTCCTCAGCACCGACCATTTCAATCTCATCATAAGAGATATTGGCATTTAATGCTTCTTCTGTATTATCAATCATTATCGCTTCAGATGTGATATCATTTTCAATATCGGCTGCTATAACATTGTTTTTTTCACTTTTTTTTGTTCTTCTGGAGCGTTTTTTATTTTTAGTTGCTTCTTCCGTAAAGGTATCTACAGAATTTTCTCCTACAGCTTCTTTTTCTTCTTCTTCAAGAAGAGCAAGGCGATCAGCAATAGGAATTTGATAATAATCAGGATGAATTTCAGAAAATGTTAAAAAACCATGTCGGTTTCCACCATATTCAACAAAAGCCGCTTGGAGAGACGGTTCTACACGCGTAATACGTGCGAGATAAATATTCCCCTTGAGCTGTTTTCTATGTTCTGATTCAAAATCAAGTTCTTCAATTTTGTTGCCGTGAACAACAACAACACGTGTTTCCTCCGGATGGGAGGCATCTATAAGCATTTTGTTTGACATAAGTTAATATCCTGAAGGCGACATGCACAATTTTATTCAAACGAATGCCATAACTATTCGTAAACATAAAAGGCTGTCTGCCATAAAAGGGAGGTACCAGAAAAACAGGACGAAACACCACGTGCAAAGGCATGACTGCATTTACACCATTTCTCATCATTATTTCCATCTGTTTTTTATGACTCATATTTTCTTAAAAGTCTCCGGTAAAATAATCTTTAAAACAGTTCGGATATCCGAACCAACGAATCTTAAGTAATGCAATCCTAATGTTACAACATAGAAATTTTTCATCCATAAAAAAGTCTCAACGCATAATAGACAAAAAACTTCTAAAGACAACTTAATATGAGTTACAGATAATTTAGATGACTATTATCAGCTAGGAAGCATAAATATTCTTTTATGTTGATATCATGCGTTTGGCAAGTAACAATGTAAATCATGTATAATTATAATATCTTTATGACCTTAATTTCGTTTTGAGGTGTTTATTTAGCTTTTATTGAAAAATAGATAATAAATTGGTGTATCGTTTTATGTAACCAAGATAAATTATTACAAAGGTAATGTAGAGTATTTTGCTTATGATAAGAGTTTTTTTTACCAAAAAGCTGAAAACAGCTTATGGGGATGTTATTGTGCTCGTCACATACTTTTTATTATCTTTTTTGCTACTCCAAACTAGTGTTCAAGCCGCAGATCCTCTGAGACTTATTAATTTTCGAACCATTGGTGATAGTATTCATACGCGTATTATTGCGGTTTTTAATTCAAAACCAAATGTTCGTTTACAGATTTTGGACAGGCCCGCACGTTTGGTTATCAATTTACCTACAATTGACTTTTCGATGCAAAATACGCCTTTAAAGAAACGGAATACATTATCCGTTATGCTTTCAGATGTGCGTTATGCTTTCTCTGACATACAGACTTCACGCATTATTTTGACAAGTAAAACGGCTTTTGTGGTTGAAAAAAATGTCGTAAAAAAATTAAATAATGGTTTATGGCAGTTGCTGATTGATATTCGTAAAAGTACACAAGAAAAATTTGATGAGATATTAAAAAAACAGCAAAGAAGCAATTTTGATACAAAAACACAGTTAATGCCAGCATATAATTTCCGTGTTGTTCTTGATCCTGGTCATGGTGGTATTGATGGTGGTGCACGGGGTGTTACTGGAATTTTAGAAAAAGATGTGACTTTAGACTTTGCGCGTGCATTGCGAGACGAATTACAAAAGGATTCTCATATTACCGTTGCTTTAACACGAGATTCCAATATTTTTTTAAGACTAAGTGAAAGAGTTAAAAAAGCGCAAGAGTTTGATGCTGACCTTTTTATATCTATTCACGCAGATACGATTGATCTACATTCTCTTCGCGGTGCCACAGTGTATACCATATCAGATAAAGCCTCTGATGCCATTGCAAAATCTTTGGCTGAAAGTGAAAATAAAGTTGATTTGCTTGATGGTTTGCCTGCAGATGAAACGCTCGAAGTTACAGATATTTTGATGGATCTTACACGACGTGAAACACATACATTTTCGGTTAATTTTGCAAATAGTGTTATTTCAAGTTTATCAAAGAATCATATTAACTTGATTAATAACCCACATCGGTATGCTAATTTTCAAGTTTTAAGAGCTTCAGATATACCCTCAGTCTTGATAGAGATAGGTTATTTATCCAATAAAGAGGATGAAAAGTTATTAAATGATCCTCATTGGAGAAAACAAATGGCAGCCTCTATTGCTCATTCTATTCGTCAATTTGCTGATTATAGGCAGAAAATGATACAGCCTCTTTAAATTTATGAGAAAATAGAGTATCAATATGGGCTTCTAATGTACCCTGGTATAAATAAAAGATAGAAAACAATTTCTCTTGATCTCAATCTTGTGGTGATATCCACTTGGTGTGTTTGAAGTAACGTATTTTTTCTTTAATTAATTCTTAAGAAAGCGATAGCCATTTTTATGATGATTTTTTTAAGATATCTTCTTCGTTTTTTTATTGCTATTGGACTTTATGGTGCAATAACGTGGGGTGTTATGACCAGTGGTCAAGCAAATGCACTCCCTGATTATGAAGTTCTTTCACTTTATGAGCCGCCGGTAATGACCCGTGTCCATGCTTCTGATGGCCGTCTTATGGCAGAGTTTGCAACAAAACATCGCCTCTATTTACCGATTCAATCAATACCAAAGCTTGTTATAAATGCTTTCATTTCGGCTGAAGACAAGAACTTTTATCATCATTTTGGTTTAGATCCTGAAGGACTTTCTCGAGCTTTGATCAATAATATTCGTAATATTGGTTCTGGAAGACGTCCAGAGGGTGCATCAACTATAACGCAACAAGTCGCTAAAAACTTCCTTTTAAGTTCAGAAACAACGTTAGAACGTAAATTTAAGGAAGCTATTTTAGCAATGCGTATTGAGAAAACTTATTCAAAAGATCATATTCTCGAGCTTTATCTCAATGAAATTTATCTGGGTCGTGGCACTTATGGCATAGCTGCTGCTTCTTTGACTTATTTCAATAAATCCGTCAATGACCTGACGCTAGAACAATGTGCTTATTTGGCTGCTCTTCCAAAAGGACCAGCAAATTATGATCCATTTAAGAATACACAACGTGCTATTGATCGGCGTAATTGGGTTATAGACCGGATGATTGCAAATGGATATGTAACGCGTGAACAAGGTGAAAAAGCGAAAGCTAAACCTTTAGGAGCGACAATCCGTGGGAGTGATAGCTATGTTTTTGCAGCTGATTATTTTACTGAAGAAGTACGGCGTCGTTTAATACATCGCTATGGGGCTAAAACACTTTATGAAGGTGGGCTTTCCATTCGTACAACGCTTGATCCGCATTTACAACTTATTGCGCGACGTGCTTTGCACGATGGATTAATTAGATTTGATCATGCGCAAGGATGGCGTGGAGCTTATGCGCATATTGATGAGAAAGGTGATTGGGGGGCAGAACTTGCAGATATCATAGGGCTAAGTGATGTTCCTGAATGGCGTTTAGCTGTTGTTCTTTCTACTAATCCCAACAAAGTAGAGATTGGTTTACAGCCACAGCGCGAAGCTTCAGGTATATTATCAAAAAAACGGGAAATTGCTGTTTTATCTGAAGCTAATTCAAAATGGGCACTCCATGTTGTAAAAGAAAATGGTTATCGAAAAACTGTTCAGAATTTATCTCATGTTCTGCAAGTTGGGGATGTCATTTTTGTTGAAAAACTATCCAATACAAACAACACTTATCGTTTACAACAAATTCCAAAGGTTGAAGGTGCAATTGTTGCTATGGAACCTCATACAGGGCGCGTTCTTGCTATGGTGGGAGGATTTTCTTTTGCCGCATCTGAATTCAATCGTGCAACCCAAGCTTACCGCCAACCGGGGTCTGCTTTTAAGCCTTTTGTTTATGCAGCAGCTCTTGATAACGGATATACACCAGCATCCGTTGTTTTAGATGGCCCCATTGAAGTTCGTCAATATAATGGTGAAGTTTGGCAACCCAAAAATTATGGTGGTACCTTTGCAGGACCTTCAACGTTGCGTTACGGTATTGAGCATTCTCGTAATCTTATGACAATACGGCTTGCCAATGATATGGGAATGCCTCTTGTCGCTGAATATGCAGAACGCTTTGGGGTGGTAGATAAATTGCAGCCTTATCTTCCCATGGCTTTAGGGGCTGGTGAAACAACAGTATTACGGATGGTTACAGCTTATTCCGTTATTGCCAATGGCGGACGCTCTATTAAACCTTCTCTGATAGACAGAATTCAAGATCGTTATGGGAAGACAATTTATCGTCATGATGATCGTATTTGCGAAAATTGTAATACGAATTCATGGAATAATCAAAGTGAGCCCACATTGATTGATGAGCGAGATCAAGTTCTTGACCCTATGACAGCTTATCAAATTACCTCGATGATGGAAGGGGTTGTTCAGCGTGGTACTGCGGCACGTTTACGTTATCTTAATCGACATATTGCCGCTAAAACAGGAACAACCAATGACTCTAAGGATGTCTGGTTTATGGGATTTACTCCTGACATTGTCGTTGGTATTTTTGTCGGTTATGATCAACCAGCTTCGTTAGGATATAATGGAACAGGAAGTTCATTAGCTGCACCTATTTTTGGTGATTTTATGGCAGATGCTCTTAAAGGGAAGCCAGATGTTCCCTTTAAGATGCCAAAAGGTATGATTTTAATGCCAATTAATCGGAAAACAGGAATGCTTGCCGAAAGAGGAGATCAAGATGTCATTATAGAAGCATTTAAACCAGGGACTGGTCCTGCTGATATATATCAAGTTATTGGGAGTACAAATTCTTTTCAAGAAGGTGTTCCTGCAGTAACGACTTCTCCACAAGTCAACAAAGCACTTGAAAGTGGGACAGGTGGGCTGTATTAATCGACAAAATCTCCTTTTGCCATGAGTCATGGTTTTTATCTTTTTTTTTACAATGTCGGTTCTATAAATAGAGTGATAGAACTGTACCATTTTCTGATAGCAGCTATTAAATTTGTATAAAATGCTAAGAGACACAACCAAAAAGAGTTTTTTAAAATACGGTGTTAAATTATGCGAGCAGAAATAGAAACATTAGTTGATGAAATCCAGAAAGCAATACAATTGCTAAGGGGGCATCTTTGACTGGGATCAATCACTAAAGCGTCTTGAATATCTTAATCAAAAAGCGGAAGATCCATCATTATGGGATGATGCACAACGAGCACAGGATATGATGCGTGAGCGTCAACGTCTTGATGATTCAATCAATGGTCTTTTATCATTTACAAAAACACTTGAAGAATGCATTGAGCTTATTGCGATGGGCGAAGAAGAAAGTGATGTGGAAATTATCGCTGATGCAGAAAGATCAATACGTAATCTTAAAAATGAGATAGATAAAAGGCAAATTGACGTACTTCTTTCAGGAGAGGCAGATCCGAATGATACCTATTTAGAAGTTCATGCTGGAGCAGGGGGAACAGAAAGCCAAGATTGGGCTTCTATGCTCTTACGTATGTATATGCGATGGGCTGAACAGCATGAAATGAAGGTTGAAATTTTAGAAATTCATGATGGAGAAGAAGCAGGAATAAAGTCAGCAACTATTCTTGTAAAAGGGCATAATGCTTATGGAATGTTAAAAACAGAATCAGGTGTTCATCGCTTAGTGCGGATTTCTCCATTTGATTCGAATGCAAAGCGCCATACCTCTTTTGCGAGCATTTGGGTTTATCCAGTTATTGATGACAATATTGAAGTTGATGTTTCAGAGGCAGATGTGCGTATTGATACATATCGTGCATCTGGAGCAGGAGGACAACATGTTAACACGACAGATTCTGCTGTTCGCATCACACATATAAAAACGGGTATTGTTGTTCAATGTCAAACAGAGCGTTCTCAACATAAAAATCGCGCTACGGCTTGGTCGATGTTGCGTGCACGGCTTTATGAAGAAGAGCTTAAAAAAAGAGAAGAAGAAACCAATGCTGCTGAATCTTCTAAAACAGAAATCGGATGGGGACATCAAATTAGATCTTATGTTCTTCAACCCTATCAGCTTGTCAAAGATTTGCGTACAGGAATTGAAAATACGGATCCACAATCCGTACTTAATGGTAATTTAGATGCATTTATAGAGGCAGCACTCGCACGGCGCATTTATGGAAAAGACAAAAAAATTGAGGATATTCGTTAATTACATATCCTTCCTTTAAGCCATGTAGATTTTTTCTTAAGCTGTTCGTTTTATGGATGCTGTGATGTTATATAGCCTTTGATACTTTAAAGGTTTAAAGGGGGATTTTCTTGTTCCTTTCTTCAACTTTTTCTCACACGCTAATTCTGCTTATGATATTGCAAGTGATAGGAAGAATCTGAAATCAGAAAATTTTGCGATATTCGGGGGACTAATATAAATGTAAAACAATTCATTATCCTTATAAATCAATATATTGTAAAAATTGAATCCGTTGAAAAACTAAAATCAATTAGGGAGAATAACTTTTGCTTTTGAAGGTAAATCAAACACTCAATTTACAAGTTACCATTATGATATAAAAGTGTTGCAGTAGCTAAAACATTTTCAGCATGCCCAGATACGCTTACTTTGCGCCATTCTTCTGCTATTATTCCATTTGCATCAATTAAAAAAGTGCTCCGTTCAACTCCCATATATTTGCGTCCATACATGCTTTTCTCAACCCAAACACCATAAGCTTCGAGGGTCGTTTTTTCTTCATCAGAAACCAAGATGACATCAAGTTCATGTTTTATTTTAAATTTATCATGTTTTTTTACATTATCTGGAGAGATTCCAATAACAGAAACACCGATTTCATCAAATTTCATCTTTAATTTTGTGAAATCAAGTGCTTCACTTGTGCAACCACTGGTGTCATCTTTTGGATAAAAATATAAAACAACAGGCTTTCCTTTAAAGTCAGAAAGACACACTGTCTCTCCTCCATCGCGCGGCAAAGTAAAATCAGGAGCAAGAGCACCTTTCATTGGTCTTGTCATTGTTTTCATCTTTCTTTTTTGTGTAACAGGTATAAAATATCAGAGTACACAGAAGAAAAGAACTATTCAACTCTCTAGAATTTTATCGTTTTGAAGAGACTTTTATTTCCCTAACAAAATTTGCCCTATCACAACGATTGAATTGAAAGAACAAGCTCGACGTGAACAACATAAACAAAACAGCAAAAGATTATACTGGTTTCATCACAACATGTTTTTTCTTACCAAAAGAAAGTTTAATGGTTCCTTCTGCACTGACATCCCTTTCAATAATAAGATGTGTTTCATCCTCAATAATTTGATCATTTACACGGACACCTCCACCTTGAACGTGTCGGCGTGCCTCACTATTCGATCTAGCGAGTCCTGCTTGTACTAAAAGAGTGAGCAATCCAACACCTTTTTTTAATTCTGAGGCATTAATTTCAACAGTTGGAAGATTTTCTCCCAGAGTTTTTTCTTCAAACGTCTTGCGAGCCGTTTCTGCTGCTGCATCAGCAAGAATACGTCCATGCAACATTGCTGTAATTTCTGTTGCAAGAATTTTTTTTGCTTCGTTAATTTCAGTTCCTTGTAATAGAGAAAGTTTAAGAATCTCATCCATCGGCAATGGAGTATAGAGCTTTAGAAATCGTGTTACATCAGCATCTTCTGTATTGCGCCAGTATTGCCAAAATTGATAAGGTGAAAGTTTATCCGCATTTAGCCATACAGCCCCATTCAATGATTTACCCATTTTGGCACCGGAAGAGGTTGTCAGCAATGGTGATGTTAACGCATATAATTGCGGTGTTCCTAAACGATGTCCTAATTCGATTCCGTTAATAATGTTGCCCCACTGATCAGAGCCCCCCATTTGCATACGCAACCCATAACGTTTATAAAGTTCAACAAAGTCATAAGCTTGCAGAATCATATAATTAAACTCTAAGAATGACAAAGAGTGCTCACGCTCAAGTCTGAGTCTGACAGAATCAAATGACAACATACGGTTGACAGAAAAATGCTTTCCTACATCACGCAAAAATTCTAAGTAGTTTAAATTGCATAACCATTCAGCATTATTCACAATACAAGCATCGGTTTCTCGGTCACCGAATGTCAAATAGTTAGCAAATACCTTTTTAATACCATCAATATTTGCAGCAATATCATCTTGTGTCAGAAGGCGTCGCGCTTCGTCTTTGAAAGAAGGATCACCAATCAATCCGGTTCCTCCACCCATTAAAGCAATGGGGCGATGACCCGTTTTTTGTAACCAATAAAGCATCATAATCTGAAGAAGACTTCCAGCATGTAAACTCGATGCTGTTGGGTCAAATCCAGTATAAGCGCTTACAGTTTCTTTTGAAAAAAGATCATCTAAGCCTTTTTCATCTGAAATTTGGTGGATAAAACCACGTTCGCTCATAATGTGTAAAAAATCAGATTTAAAGGCAAACACAGATTTAATTTCCTAATTTAAGAGTGCATTTATTGTATATAATAGGCGATTATATAACGAATTATTAATGCGTTATCTATCATAACTGACGCACACCTCACAAGAGAAAGAGACATATTGGTAGTATAAAGATAATAATACAGGTATTATTTCCTTTTTACGCTAAAAAAGAAACTTCTTAGTAATAGAAAAAAGGTGTTCTGTTATTCTCATTTCTATCCTGAAATAAAATTTAGAAAAATTTTAAATGCAGACTAAAAAAATTACTTTGTTATGATCAGAGACGATTTTTGCTAATTTTTTATAAATCTATCGTATTTTCCTAAGTTAGTGAAAGTATTTCAGGAGGAGGAGCGAGAAGTTCATTGGAGATATGGTTATCCAAATAGTGGGCACATCGTTCAATAAGTTTTTCATGACATCCACTGAAAAAGTGATTAGCCTCTTCCAATATTTCTTGTGTAATGATGATACCTTTTTGTGTTTTTAATTTATCGACAAGTATTTGAACATCTTTTGGAGGGGCAACTTTATCGATACCGCCATGAATGATAAGTCCAGAAGAGGGACAAGGTGCAAGAAATGAAAAGTCATAAACATTAGGCTGAGGGGCAACTGAGATAAATCCCTCAATTTCCGGTCGGCGCATTAAAAGCTGCATACCAATCCATGCTCCAAATGAGTATCCTGCTACCCAACAATTTTTAGAGTCTGGATGTTGTGTTTGAACCCAATCGAGAGCAGCAGCAGCATCTGAAAGTTCTCCTATTCCATAATCAAATTCACCCTGACTACGACCAATACCACGAAAGTTAAAACGTAAAGTTGTAAAGCCACGTTGTTGGAACATATAAAAAAGGTCATAGACAATTTTATGATTCATAGTTCCACCAAATTGGGGATGAGGATGCAAGATGATCGCAATGGGTGCATTTTTTTGTTGTGAAGGTTGATAACGCCCTTCGAGCCGACCCGCAGGACCGTTAAAAATAATTTCTGGCATAAAATGCTCCTTAATGCAATAAAAGGCTCTCTTTGACCCTGGTCGACTTTTACCATAGAATCTCTTAAATAATTATTAGATATTCTTTTTTTAGTGCACTTTTCAAGAAAATTGCGCTATTTTTTTAATCAATTCATAAGATTAATGATTGCGATGTAAAATGGTTATAAAACGCCGATATTTTGATCATAACGCAACAACACCACTCAAAAAAGTGGCACGGATAGCGTTACTGGAATCTTTAGAGATATTTGGTAATCCATCATCGGTTCATAAGGAAGGGCGTGCCGCTAAAACTTTGTTGCAAAAGGCCCGTCGGCAAATCGCTGAAAATCTTAAAACAGATCCAGATCACGTGGTATTTACCTCTGGTGCGAGTGAAGCCGCAATGACTTTGTTAACACCTTTTTACAATATGGGGAAAGCAAAAGTTAAATTTTCTCATCTTTACCTTGGAGCGACTGAACATCCCTCTGTTGCAGAGGGAGGACGTTTTTCTAAAGAATTGATAAGCGTCATTGATGTTGATCAAGATGGGCTCATACAACAAGATAAATTAACATCACTCTTAACGGTTCACGATAAAACAAAAGGTTTACCTCTTGTTGCTATTCAAGCTGCAAATAGTGAAACGGGTGTTATTCAACCGTTAACAGAAATCGCCGCTATTGTTCGGGATTTAGGAGGCACTCTTATAGTTGATTTGACACAATATGTAGATAAAAATTTTGTGGATATTCATCAGCTAGGAGGAGACTTTTTTATACTGTCTGCACATAAAGTTGGCGGTCCTAAAGGAATCGGTGCTTTTGTTTCATGTGGTAATCTTCTCATGCCACACCCTCTTATTATTGGGGGAGGACAAGAAAAAGGTCTCCGTGGAGGAACAGAAGCATTGCCCCTTATTGCTGCTTTTGGGGCAGCAATGACTGATTGCTTCACACAGGAGGAAATAAAACAGTTAATATATTTACGCAATAAATTAGAAGCTGGACTACAAAAAATAAGTAAAAATGTTGAGATTTTTGGCAAAAGAGTTCAACGTTTGCCAAATACAACTTACTTTACCGTGAAAAATATAAAAGCTGAAACGATGCAAATTGCTTTTGATTTAGAAGGGTTTTCTTTATCATCCGGCTCTGCCTGTTCTTCGGGAAAAGTAAAACAAAGCAAAGTGTTGGAGGCAATGGGGTATCATGTTCCAAATGGTGCCATTCGCATTTCGCTAGGACGTGGCACAACTTCTGAAGATATCGATGATTTTCTGTCGTTTTTTTCTCAAATTATAAGCAGGAAAAAAGGGGAAGATTTATCATCAGAAAGTTATAAAAATTAGAATTATTTTAAAAATAAAATAAGTTTGATTGAAATTTTTGCACTTTACCTATAGCCTAGGAGATAACTTGCTTACTTTAATCTTGTAAAAAACAAGACTTTAGTTACCGGTTTTTGACGCCAAAAAATGGAGAAAATTGATGCCGGCAGTACAAGAAACGATACGCCAAGTACGTGAAATAGATGTTGACCAATATAAATATGGTTTTGAAACCAATATTGAAACCGATAAAGCTCCAAAAGGCTTAAATGAGGATATTATCAAATTTATTTCCGCTAAAAAAAATGAGCCTGAATGGATGCTAACATGGCGCTTAAAAGCTTACCGCCGTTGGCTGACAATGCAAGAGCCTCATTGGGCGCGTCTTGAATATCCTAAAATTGATTTTCAGGAGCTTTATTATTATGCTGCTCCAAAAAATCATACAGGACCAAAATCTTTGGATGAAGTGGATCCTGAGTTATTAGCAACGTACGAAAAACTTGGCATTCCCCTTAAAGAACAAGAGATTTTGGCAGGAGTAAGAAAACAGTCTGATCCCTCCACTTTTGATGACAGTATGTCTGTATCGGGGCAGGTGGCTGTTGATGCAGTCTTTGATTCTGTTTCTGTTGTAACAACATTCAAAAAAGAGCTGGCACGTGCTGGTGTGATTTTTTGTTCTATTTCAGAGGCGATTATTGAACATTCTGAGCTTATTAAAGAATATTTAGGAACAGTTGTACCTATAAGTGATAATTATTATGCGGCCTTAAATGCAGCTGTCTTTACAGATGGTTCATTTGTTTATATTCCTAAAGGGGTTCGTTGTCCTATGGAGCTTTCAACTTATTTTAGGATTAATGAACGCAACACTGGCCAATTTGAACGAACATTGATTATCGCCGCTGAAGATTCCTATGTTTCTTATCTTGAAGGGTGTACAGCACCCCAACGTGATGAAAACCAACTTCATGCTGCTGTTGTTGAGCTTATTGCCCTTGAAAATGCAGAGATTAAATATTCTACAGTACAAAACTGGTATCCTGGCGATAAAGATGGCAAGGGCGGTATTTATAATTTTGTGACGAAGCGTGGAGATTGTCGAGGTGATAGCTCTAAAATTTCATGGACACAAGTTGAAACCGGTTCTGCGATTACTTGGAAATATCCATCCTGCTTACTCCGTGGTAATAATGCGCGTGGAGAATTTTATTCTATCGCTGTTGCAAACGGTTATCAACAAATTGATTCTGGTACAAAAATGATTCATTTGGGAAAGAATACATCCAGTCGCATTATTTCCAAAGGTATTTCTGCAGGTTTTTCAAATAACACTTATCGGGGACAAGTCACAGCGCATCGAAAAGCACAAAATGCGCGTAACTTTACGCAATGTGATAGTTTGTTAATCGGAAATGATTGTGGTGCGCATACAGTTCCTTATATTGAAGCAAAAAATGCAACAGCTCAGTTTGAACATGAAGCCACAACATCAAAAATTTCTGATGACCAACTTTTTTATGTTATGCAAAGAGGAATTCCCGAAGAAGAAGCTATCGCATTAATTGTAAATGGTTTTGTAAAAGAGGTCATTCAAAAACTTCCCATGGAATTTGCTGTCGAAGCACAAAAGCTTATTAGTATTAGCCTTGAAGGTAGTGTTGGATAATTTTATTTAATTAGATAAATAGAAGACTTTATGTAAAAAGGCTGTAACGGTAGCACATAATGCTAAAAATGACCTCTATGGTAATTACAAAAGTAGATGGATGCTAAGGTAAAATAATACGCATTGATATCTGAAAAACAGCCAAAACAGGATTAAATTATGTTAGAGATCAAAAATTTGCACGCCCGTATTGCTGAAACCGATACAGAAATTATTCGTGGTTTAAACTTGACAGTTCAAGATGGAGAAGTTGCCGCTATCATGGGACAAAATGGAGCCGGAAAATCAACTTTATCTTATTTGCTTGCTGGTCGTGATGATTATGAAATAACAGAAGGAGCTATTCTCTATAATGGACAATCACTTTTAGAAATGGATCCAGCAGAACGTGCTGCATATGGTGTTTTTCTTGCATTTCAATATCCAATGGAAATACCAGGGGTAGCAACAATGGAATTTTTAAAAGTTGCGATGAATTCTCAACGCAAAGCGCGAGGTGACGAAGAACTTAAAATTCCTGAATTTATAAAATGTGTTAAAGAAGTTTCAGCCAAACTTGAAATAGATATGGATATGCTAAAGCGTCCATTAAATGTAGGTTTTTCAGGTGGAGAAAAAAAACGCGCTGAAATTTTACAAATGGCACTTCTTGAACCTACACTTTGCATTTTAGATGAAACGGATTCTGGTTTAGATATTGATGCACTAAAAATTGTTGCAGATGGTGTTAATAAACTTCGGGATTCAAAACGTTCATTTTTGGTGATTACCCATTATCAACGGCTGCTTAATTATATTATTCCTGATACGGTACATGTTCTTTATAAAGGACAAATTATCAAAAGCGGTGATAAATCCTTAGCGCTTTATTTAGAGCAAAATGGGTATGCTGATCTTATTAGGGAAGCGGTTTGAGGTTATTAAATATGAATGCACAGCAAAACTTGTTAGCGGTTGAAGAAAATATACTCAGTAATTTCAATCAGTATGTAAACCACTTACCTGGTGATAAAGCTGTACAGGAAATCCGCAAGAAAACTATTGAGCAGTTTCAAATGACACGGCTTCCTTCCCGTAAAATCGAAAGTTGGCATTATACCAATCTGCGTACCTTACTGAAGTCTATTAGCAATTTTTCAAAAGCTCAAGACAATCAATTGGTTGATGCATTGCTTTCAGAAAGTGCTGTTTTCTCCATAAACAATGGAAAAACATCGATAGAGTCAAAGGTAGACAACATTGCAGTAAAACGCCTTTCAGACGCATTAGAAGATAATTCTGTACAGATAAATCAAAATATTTCTGATGAAGATTTTATTGGACAGTTAAATACAGCTTTTGTTACAGATGGTTGGCTTTTTCACATCCCTGAAAATACAAAGTTAAATATCCCCATTGAATTACAAAATATACAAATGGGGGGACAATCTCATATTTTTTCGGATATAAAAGTTGATAAAAATAGTCAAGTTATGTTTATTGAACATCAGGTTGGCAATGATAAAGATACCTTTGTCAGTTCAATATTTTCATTAAATGTTGCTGCTGATAGTGATGTTACGTGGATTCTCATTCGCAATCGTGATTTTAATTCTACACAATTTGGTCGATTTTGTGCTGTTCTTGATCAAAGAGCGAAGTTATCACTTTATGTCATTAATATAGGGAGTCAATTAAATCGCCAAGAAATCGATATTGAATTACAGGGAGAAGAATCTGATTTTCAATTACGCGTCATAAATTTATTATCAGGACAAACACATAGTGATCTTACAATGACTGTTCATCATGTGGAAGAAAAATCAACATCAACCGAAATTATACGCAATGTGGTTACAGATAAGGCTGTTGGTGTTTTCCAAGGAATAATACGTGTTTCTCAAAAAGCGCAAAAAACAGATGCACGCATGGCTTGTAATAGCCTTATTCTTTCAGATGATGCAGAATTTAATGCAAAGCCTGAACTGGAGATTTTTGCTGATGATGTTGCATGTGGTCATGGTGCAACAGTTGCTAATATTAATCATGATTATCTTTTTTATCTTATGACACGTGGTATCCCATTTAAAACGGCGCGAGCACTTTTGATTAAAGGATTTATCTCTGAGCTCATTGATGACATCAAGCAAGATAATATTCAAATCGTTTTGGAGAATATCATTAGTAAATGGCTTGAAAAAAATGTTTAAGGTAGAAAAAATGGAAAATAACGTACAAACATTTACTTATAATGTCGAAGAAATTCGGCGTGATTTTCCTATTTTGCACCATCAAGTTTATGGAAAGCGATTAGCATATCTTGATAGTAGTGCTTCTGCCCAAAAACCAATGTCAGTACTCAATGCAATGAATAATTATTATCACTATAGTTATGCTAATGTGCATAGGGGAATGTATTTTTTAGCCAATATAGCAACACAATCATATGAAAATTCTCGTGAAACCGTTCGTGTTTTTCTAAATGCTCAAAAAGCTGAAGAAATTGTTTTTACGAAAAATGCAACAGAAGCTATTAATACTGTTGCTTATGGTTGGGCTATGCCCAAACTCAAGGAAGGTGATGAGATTGTTCTAACGATCATGGAACATCATTCAAATATTATTCCTTGGCATTTTCTCCGTGAACAAAAAGGTGTTAAACTTATTTTTGTTCCTGTCGATGAAAATGGTGTTCTGCACATTGAAGATTTCCAAAAATCTTTAAGCGAAAAAACGCGGCTTGTTGCTATAACGCATATGTCCAATATATTAGGAACGGTGCCTCCTGTTAAAGAGATTATTAAGCTAGCACATCAAAATTCTATTCCGGTTCTTGTTGATGGTTCTCAAGGAGCAGTACATTTAACCGTTGATGTACAAGATCTCGATTGTGATTGGTATGTCTTTACAGGTCATAAGCTTTATGGACCCACTGGTATTGGTGTTTTGTATGGTAAAGAAGATAGATTAGAAGAAATGCGTCCTTTTCAAGGGGGAGGGGAAATGATCGAGGAGGTAACAACCGATAAGGTTTTTTATAATGCTCCTCCTTACCGTTTTGAAGCAGGCACTCCTCCTATCGTTGAAGCTATTGGATTAACTGCGGCTATTGATTATATACAAGAGAAAGGTCGGAGTAAGATTCATGCCCATGAGAGGTCCCTTTTAGCTTATGCGCAGGAAAAACTTAAAATGGTTGAGTCATTGCGTATTTATGGTCATTCTCCCAATAAAGGAGCTATTATATCATTTACAATTGAAGGGATTCACGCCCATGATATCGCTATGTTTATTGATAGAAAAGGGGTTGCGATACGTGCGGGAACTCATTGTGCACAGCCTTTATTACAGCGCTTTGGTCTAACATCTATTTGCCGCGCATCGTTAGCCATGTATAACACTCAAGAGGATATAGATCAATTAGTAGAAGCATTGCAAGAAACAAGGACATTTTTTAATGGCTGAATCAATTGAAGAGCGTCATTCTACAGAATCCGTTGAAACTGTAAGCGAAAATAAAAAATCTTACATATCAGCAATTCCAGCAGACGAAATTGATCGTATGACAAATGATATTATTGCTGCTCTCAAAACAGTTTATGACCCAGAGATTCCTGCTGATATTTATGAGCTAGGACTGATTTATCGTATTGATATTGAAGATGATCGTTCAGTAAAAATTGAAATGACTCTTACAGCACCGGGATGTCCTGTTGCGGGTGAAATGCCAGGGTGGGTAGAAAATGCAGTCAGTGCAGTTGAAGGGGTTTCGTATGTTGAAGTCACTATGACTTTTGATCCACCATGGACACCTGATTGTATGTCAGAAGAAGCTCAAATTGCTGTCGGATGGTACTAAAAGTATTGTTAAGAGACTCTAATTTAGCCATTCATGAATAAGCTGTTTACTTTTCACAAGCATTTGAATTTAAGGACGATCGCATGAGTTATAATAAACAAAAACTAGAACTCACTTGGATTGGAAAAGAAAAACGCCCAAAACTAGAGCCTCGTATCTTATTAGAAGATCTTGAAAAATCTTATCACGCTCCGCACCAAGTATCTACCCAAGATATTTTTGATAATAAACTCATTTTTGGTGATAATTTACTCGCACTCAAAGCGCTTGAACAAGAATATATGGGGAAGGTAAAATGTATCTATATCGATCCGCCTTATAATACAGGCAATGCCTTTGAACATTATGAAGATGGTTTAGAGCATTCCATATGGCTCAGCCTTATGAGAGACAGGCTAGAATTGTTACATCATTTACTGGCGGATGATGGAAGTATCTGGATATCAATTGATGATGATGAACAAGCCTATCTTAAAGTGATGATGGATGAAATTTTTGGTCGCCAAAATTTCATCAACAATATTATTTGGCAAAAGAAATATGCTCCACAAAATGATACAAAATGGCTTTCTGATAATCATGATTTTATAATGGTTTATGCTAAAGATAAAACGATTTGGCGCCCTCAATTGCTTCCTCGTTCAAGCGATATGGATGCGCGCTATAAAAATCCTGATAATGATCCTCGCGGTCCTTGGAAATCTGGAGATTTATCTGTAAAAAGAGTAACACCTAAGGATATTTATGAAATCATCACACCTTCTGGACGCAAGGTAATGCCTCCTAATGGTAGAAGTTGGGCTATGAATAAAAAAAAATTCTTTGAATTATTGAATGATAATCGTATTTGGTTTGGTCCAACAGGAAGTAATGTTCCTTCTATGAAACGTTTTTTATCAGAGGTAAAAAATGGTATGGTTTCAATGACCATTTGGCCTTATCAGGAAGTTGGCCATAATCAAGATGCAAAAAAAGAAGCCAAAGTCTTCAATTTTGATAGTGTCTTTACAACTCCTAAACCGGAACGTTTAATGGAACGCATTATTCAACTTGCCACTAATCCCGGTGATCTTGTACTGGATTCTTTTGCTGGTTCTGGCACAACCGGTGCTGTTGCCCATAAAATGGGAAGGAAGTGGATTATGATTGAACTTGGTGAGCATTGTCACACCCACATTATCCCTCGTTTAAAACAAGTCATTGATGGAACTGATCAAGGGGGAATTTCCAAAAGTGTCAATTGGCAAGGTGGCGGTGGATTCCGTTATTATCGCCTTGCACCTTCCCTGTTGCAAAAAGATCCATGGGGACAATGGATTATTAGTCGCGAATATAATGCTGCCATGCTATCAGAAGCCATGTGCAAACATATGGGATTTACCTACGCACCTGATGAAAATCATTATTGGATGCAAGGGTATTCAACCGAAACAGATTATATTTATGTCACAACAAGCGCTATGACCCATGAACAACTCCGTATAATGAGTGAAGAGGTTGGCTCTCATCGCACGTTGCTGGTTTGTGGTACAGCCTTTGATACAAAATCAGCATTCTTTGAAAATCTAACACTCACTAAAATCCCCCGTGCAATATTAGAAAAATGCGAATGGGGAAGGGACGATTACAGTTTAAATGTAGCCAATCTTGAACCAGTGATTGTGGTAAAAGAAAACAACAAAAATAAAGATATTATTACGCAAGCAGAATTAGATTTATTTGAATAGTATATAAAAAGCGGAGTTTTTCATGAACACTGTTGAAAAAAGGATTTCTGCTCGCTTATCGTTACGTGATCCTCAACGTGAATCTTTAAATATTTTGGTAAAAATCTTAGAAAATATAGAGCTTTCTAAAAATGCTGATTTGGTTGCAGAGTTAGAAGTGATAAAAAATCTTTATCCTTCTGTACAAGATTTTGAACGAAATTTTCCCTCTTTTTGTTTTGCCTTAGCAACGGGTGTTGGGAAAACGCGACTTATGGGGGCTTTTATCAGCTATCTTTATTTAACAGGTCGTAGTCGCCATTTTTTTGTTTTAGCGCCAAATTTGACTATTTATGAAAAGTTAAAACAGGATTTTAGTCCCCAAAGTCCGAAGTATGTTTTCAGTGGAATGAGTGAATTTATTGCCAATAGACCCGTTATTATTACAGGTGAAGATTATGAAAGTGGTAAAGGTATTCGTGTTGATGAACACCATATTCAAGGACAAAAGCGTTTGTTTGAGAATAGAGATACGGCCTTTATCAATATTTTTAATATTTCTAAAATTAATACAACGGATAATAAAAAAGGCGCACTAAAATCTAGTATTCCGCGAATTAAACGCTTACAAGAAACGATTGGTGAAAGTTATTTTGATTATCTCGCAAATCTTCCTGATTTAGTTTTGTTAATGGATGAAGCACATCGTTATCGAGCTTCTGCTGGTGCGGCAGCAATTAATGAGTTAAAACCTGTTTTAGGAATAGAGCTTACAGCGACACCAAAAACAATAGGTGCAAAACCCGTAGATTTTAAAAATGTTGTCTATAGTTATTCACTTGCAGAGGCTATGAGAGATGGTTTTGTAAAAGAGCCTGCTATTGCTACACGTAAAGATTTTCAACCTCAAAATTATACATCTGAACAATTAGAACATATCAAATTACAAGATGCAATTCATGCCCATGAAAACGTGAAAGCAGATTTAATTGCCTATGCCAAAGATTATAACAAAAAGTTTGTTAAGCCTTTTATTTTAGTTGTCGCTCAAGATACAAATCATGCACAGAAATTGCGTGATTTATTGGAAACAGATGATTTTTTTACAGGATCTTATAAGGGAAAAGTTATAGAGATTCATACAAAACAGTCGAATATAGAAGAAGATCAAAATATTCAAAAGCTGATTGCAATTGAAGATTCTCATGACCCAACAGAAATTGTTATTCACGTTAATAAATTAAAGGAGGGGTGGGATGTTACGAATCTCTATACTATTGTACCGTTGCGTGCATCGGCTTCAGAAATTTTAACAGAGCAAACAATTGGGCGTGGATTGCGTTTGCCTTATGGGTATAGAACAGGCGTGGAAGCTATTGATCGTTTAACAATTATTGCGCATGATCGTTTTCAAGATATTATTGATCGTGCAAACGATCCAAACTCAATTATAAAAAAGCATATTGAGATTGGAACAGGAGGGAATATCCCCTTTGAAAAGACCGATATAGTGACAGTTCCAAGTCAAGTAGAAGCTTTATTGATGCAAACGATGGTAATACGTAATTCCGATATAAATGGAGCATCTTCTGATTTACAAGGTATCATATTACGTCATACAGATTCCCCTACATTAACGCCTGAAGAGCAAGATATTGCAGCGATCGCGTGGGATCTTATCAAAGAGAATGATAAATTGCCAAGTTCTCAAATGCTTTGTTCTGCACAGATACAAGAAAAAATTGCTAATAAAGTTATGAATATTAAGCCTTCATCACAAAAGTCTCTTGTATCAAAAGTGGTGACAATTCTGACAAAACAATTAACAGAACTAATAATAGATATTCCAAATATTATACTCATTCCTTCGCGTGATGTTACTTATGGTTTTTATGATTTTGATTTGGAAAATTTAGAAAACTTAAATTTTCAACCTGTTAGTAAAGAACTTTTAATTCGAGAATTGCGTACCCATAAAAGCATTTTTCTCACATCTAAGAATGAATATGTCAAAGAGCCTTATCTTGAAAACTACATCATTCGTGATTTGATTGATAATGACTTTGTCGATTATGATAACCATACGCTCTTATTACGAAAATTAGCTAGTCAGATAGTAGAACATTTCCGATCTTATTTACCCAATGATACAGCTGTTGAGAACGTATTAATTCACTATCAGCACAAGCTTACTAGTTTTATTGTTGCGCAATTAAGAGAACATCAATGGGAAACGCAAAAAGATTATGCGGTTAAAGTTACACGAGGTTTTACAATTTTACAACCTATCCATTATGTGTTGCCGCAAGGGACGTCTCCTCTTGATTTTCGTAATATTCCTGCCATTAAAAGCGATATTAAAAAACTTGTATTCAGCGGCTTTAGAAAATGCTGTTATCCTTTACAAAAGTTTGATTCAGTAGAAGGGGAATTACGATTTGCCCAAATATTAGAGGATGATGCAAAAGTATTGAAATGGATGAAACCCGCTCGAGGTTTTTTCAGAATAGAATATGATAAAGGATCAATCTATGAACCAGACTTTGTTGTAGAAACGAAGGATGCCAAATATCTTTGTGAGCCTAAAAAAGCCTCTGAAATGCAAAATCCTATTGTTTTAAAAAAGAGAGAAGCTGCAGTTCAATGGTGTTGTCATGCAACGCGCTATGCGGCAACTTATGGCGATAAAAAATGGTATTATGTTCTTATTCCCCATGATGCTATTAAAGCAAATAGTAGTTTTGAAGGTTTGTGTGCAGAGTTTACCATTTCAGAATCTATACTTGAGAGCTCATAACTTTTTGCTTCAAAAATAAAACACATAAGTTTTTTTAATTGACGGGTGTGAGGTTCAATCAAATATTTGAATAATTATTTTAACTTTTTTCTAACGACGTTAAAAGAAAAATGTATAGAAAAGTTATACAAGATTATGCTTTTGTATGGGGATTTGTAGCACATTTACAATTTTTTATAAAAGTACAATCTTATTTTCGTTATGTGAAAAGATCTTTGAGTTATAGTTATAAATTAAAAAAAATATTTTAATTTTATTGAGTAATTTGATAAATGTTCTTTTTTTAAAAAAACTTAAACAGTTTATTGTTCTTTCATTTAAAACGCCTGAATATAATGAAATACCCAGAGGATAAAAGGGGGAGTTTTTCATATGACTTTAAATTTAACAAACACTGTTTTTAATTTTTTAAAGAAAAACCCGACAAAAAAGTTTACAGCTCGAGAAATTGCTCAATGGATATTTGAAAATTACCCAGAAAAATGCCGTCAAAAACAAAAGAATTCAACGGCAATAATCACTCCCCTTAATAGTGATGCAGCTCTTATTCAGCAAATTGTTGCTGAAATAGGGGCAAAACGCCCTCAGTTACAAAAGCGTTATTCAGAAATTAAAACCACTGAAGGACGACCGCGACAATATTATTTTACTGAACAAACAGATAGTGCTGAAATTGATACAATAGAGGACAATGCAAAGAGTAGAACAGAAGATGGCTCTGTTAAAGAGCATGATCTTTATCCATTATTATCTAAATTTTTATGGTCAGAGCTTGCAGTTTATAGCAAGCGCATTAATGAGAAATGTTCTCGTAATAAACATGGTGCAGGCGGAAATAAATGGCTTTATCCAGATCTCGTAGGGATGCAAGATTTAAGCAAGGAATGGAATCGTGAAATCAAAGACTGTGTTTTGCAATATTTTGATAAAAAGACAAAGCTTTGGTCTTTTGAAGTAAAAATTCTCATCAATCGTTCAAATTTACGAAAAGCATTTTTTCAAACAGTTAGTAATTCTTCATGGGCTAATTTGAGTTATTTAGTTGCTAGTGAAATTGAAGGAGTTGATACATTAAAAGAGCTTCGGATGCTTTCAAGTTTGCATGGAATTGGATTTATAAGACTTAATAAGGAAAACTCTTCCGAGAGTGAAATCTTAATTCCTGCCAAAGAACGTAGTGATATTGATTGGGATACTGCTAATAGATTAGTGGAGGAAAACAAAGATTTTCTTGATTATATTAAGCTCATTCGTCAATTTTATCAAACTGGTGAGATGCGTCCACTAGATTGGGATCGTATGTATCTATGAGGAGTATTTTTAAAAAGACTCTATTATTTAAAAGCCTTTTTTCAGAGTGATGAAAAATTACTCTAATTATTTTGTTTGACTTATTATATTGATATTGTATCAATTAAAATTTTTCTCACGTACCTCATGAGTAGGGTTGAGTAGGGGAAGAGTAAAAATTCTGTTTTAGGCCTGTTATATTTTGTGCATTGAGCGTGATTCCATTAGATACTAGACTTAATGATTATAATTTTTATTATAAATTTTTTATTATAGAGAGTGAAATTCGACTTTTTTGCTTTTTTACATCAAGCATGGAAAATATTACTTCCTCATATTGAAGTCTTCTTACGGAGAATTTACACTACTATTTCTTTAATTTCCATTGCTGTTCGTTTTGATGATTATTAAGCTTTTTGTTATCCGAACTAAACATTCAAAAAAACATTAATTTTATAAAATATTCACACAGTTTACTCAATTTCTTGAAATAGATTTAAAAAATAAATTTCTCTCACACCTTATGGTAAAGGGAGTGTGTACTGTCGCAGTCTGCCACAATACACTCTTTATTTTTCAATAATACCGCACGCTAAACGTGCACCACCTCCGCCAAGCGGTAATGGTTTATCTGATTGATTATCAGCCCCTAAATGAATGACTAAAGAGCGCCCTTTAATTTCAGAGATTTTTTTTAATCGTGGAGCAAGAACGCTCATTATGGCATATCCCTGCTTATCAACATAAAGTGCTGGTAGATCACCAAGATGACCATTGACATTATAAGGTCCTAAATGTTTTCCGGTATGTTCCGGATCATAATGTCCACCTGCGCTTCCACCAATTATACCATCTTTTGTATCACATGAAGGATTTACATGTACATGAAAACCATGTATCCCTTCTGATAAAGTAGATAAATTAGGGATGAAAATCAAACCGTGTATGTTTTCTTCAATTTTAATGCTACCAATAGCCTTTTTGGAATTGTTATCTTCTAATTTATAAATATTTACTTGTTTTGATAGTGCTAATGCAGAATTTTTATGAATTAAAAATGCCATAAAAAACAATAATGATAATAATATTTTTTTCATGAAATACCTTTATCTTATACTTTAATATATTATATCTATAAATAACAATCTATATTAATGATATATTATATAAATGTCTTAAATTTAAATTTAAGAAAAATAATTTACATAGAAATATTCTGTTATTAGAAAGAGCAAATAAATTAAAGTGTGTTTATATATATTTCTGAACATAACTTTTATTTCTTGATCTATAAAAAATACAGCTTTTATGGATGGATAATTATATCTCGCTTACATTTCTTCAAGAGATGCTTTTAAAAAATCTACTTTTTGAGGTATAATAAGAAATTAAATAAGGAATTTTAGTAAGTTAGATGTTATTTCATTTATAATATGATAATCGTTTCATCAAAAAAAGAACATATAATTTGTTGATGATTTAATTGTTTTTCATAGAAAAAATGACGAGAAATTTCTATTCATTATGAAATTTATAAGAGAAAAAATTATTATGATTCATATAAATTTCCCAATAAAATACAGCATATACCGACACTCCCTCCCATTCCTGATCCTATCAGTGCTCCTATTATTATTCCGGCAGAAAGTGCTACTCCTATACCCATTGCGATAACTGGACCAAATCCTGGAAGAGCAATATAACCATAAGCTGCAAGAGTTGCCGCGATAGCTCCTGATATGCTACCATTTAAACCGCCAATGAAAGCAAATTCTTTAATAGAATGGTAGCACTTTTTTAATTTTTTTTTCTTACAGCTGTGAAAAGAAACGTTGCTGTAAGTTTTTAAATCAATCATATTCTTTTCTTTCATTTTGAATGCTAACTGTTCCTGAATAGTCAACGGATACGAAAAAAAGGGACTTTTTAAATTTTACTAAAGCACGCCAGATACCATTGTCATCTAAGCGCAATCGTTTAATATTCCCAAAACCATTTTGCATAAGACAATTTTTAACTTGTGAAGCAGTAAATGAGTTCTGACCTATTTTAGTGACCTTTTGAGTAGAGCTATAGGTAAAGGTTTGACAATAAGGAAGGTGAAAAACTTCACTTATTGAAGTCGTGACTATCAACGAGACACATGCAATCATTATAAAAAAAGTACTTAATTTCAAAAAATTATTTAGTGTCATCTTGTTACCATTTGTTGAAACAACATTTCATTAACCTCTGTGTTACTAACAGGTTCCAAAGATGATTTTATTTTTAATATTATACTTAACAATAAAAATTTTTAAAAATATATTGATTAAATAAAACTGTTTTTTTATTATTTATTTTCTTATTAAAATTAATTTTATAAAATAACTTTTTCAAAACGGTATTATTTTTCATTTTATTTATATTTCTAAATTTAACAGCTATGATTTAGAAGATATCTTTATAATTTAATTTGTAGTATATAATTCAGTTTTCTCTTATTTCATATCAACATACTAAATATATATAATAATTTTTAATAAAAAATAATTTACAGTTATATTAATTACACATGTTATTATTATAAATAAATCAAATAAATATAATTAATTATTTTAATATAATTTGTTACTTCTTATAAAGAACAAAAATATTTTTTATATCAGTAATAGATATGATTGCAAAATGCAATTTATTATTTTACGTTATTATCCATTATTGCTTAGTAGAGCTGTTTTGATGATTTTGTTGGAAATATTTGCATAATTTCCTTAAATCCATAACCGGGATACATTCCTTCGCGCATAAATAAATTACGTAATGGTGGGAAACTATGCAACAAACCAAGCCCAATGCTTCGTATGATATGAACAGGCAACATATGAGAAAGTAGAGCAGAGTTCAGCGCATGAACAGCTCCACTTCGGATTAATATATCTGGTTTGCGGCATTTGTTATAATGTGCAACAATCATTTCAGAGTTAGAATTGGATATTTTATTGGGTAAAATATCAATTAAAGTTTGGACATCACGGAATCCTAAATTCAATCCCTGTGCCCCAATAGGGGGAAAAACATGAGCGGCTTCACCCACTAAAATTGTTCGATTAGCAGCAAAATGATGAGAAAGAAGTCCGAAAAGCGGCCATGCTTGAATTGATGTTTCTAAGCTTAGCTTTCCAAGCATTGATTGCATTTGGTTTTCGATCATTTTTGCAATTGTTTTTGGTTCTATATTTAATAATTCCTCAGCGCGGGAAGGATGAACAACCCATACAAGACTAGATCTTCGTCCTGGTAGTGGAATCTGTGTAAATGGACCGTGTTCTGTATGAAATTCAGTTGATGTATTTTGATGAGAAAACTCATGAGAAAAGTTGAGAACAAGTGCTTTTTGTGGATAATTCCACTGTTTGACACTTATCCCTGCTGCGGCACGTGTAAGAGAGTGACGTCCATCAGCTGCAACAACAAGTGGTGCTTGAATAATTCGATGATCAGCAAGAGTAATGCATACATGGTTTTTTGTGTGATGAACAGATTTGGCTGCAGAAACAAATCTTGTAATATTGGGTGTATGTGTAACAGCGTCGACTAAAGCACTGTTCAATTTTACATTAGGTATATTATAGCCAAAAGCTTTTTCGCCAATTTCAGTAGAAGAAAAATGCACCGTAGGAGCATGCACAATTCTAGAAGTTATATCTATAATTCTCATGGACGATAAAGCAGCTGCATGTTTTTGAAGATTATCCCAAATATTGAGTTTTTGAAGCGTCCGTATCGCGGGCATCATAAGAGCCGTTGTCCGTAACTCATCTGTATGAGCAGGGGGCCCAACAAGAAAAACAGAAAGCCCCTTCTGTGCAAGACTCAGCGCGGCTAACATTCCGACAGGACCTGCACCAATAACAGCAATATCTTTATACTCTTCCTTTTCAAATATCACAACGATTTGAACCTTTATTCATTGAGAAAATATTTTAACATTTCCAAATGATCTCTCTCTTTTTATTATATGAAGCTCTTCTATTATTATAGTATGTAATAAATAATGCGATATAAAAAAGTAACCTTTTTATGATTTTTTTAAATGCTGAGTTATATCATCGTTAAAAAATGGCGTATTGATAGATGGTTGAAGACTTTAAAAACGAGGATAAGAAAACCTTGAAACGTAAATTAACAAAGAAAATCAAAACAAATGCTAAATTATTACGCCATAAAAAAGTAACAATGCCACAAGCAAAGGCCTTTTCCGTTCATTTACTAACAGCTTCGGGATCATTTTTAGCGTTTCTTTCTCTTATATCAGCCTCTCAAAAAGAATGGACAGCTATGTTCTGTTGGCTTGGGCTTGCTCTTCTCGTTGATGGTATAGATGGACCAATTGCACGCAAACTTGATGTTAAATACGTTCTTCCAACATGGTCTGGAGAGCTGTTAGATAATATTATTGATTACGTGACTTATGTCTTAATTCCTGCCTTTGCACTCTATCAAAGTGGTTTCATGGGGGTAGGGTTATCATTTTCATTGAGTGCAATTATTGTTATTTCATCTGCTATTTATTATGCAGATACTAGTATGAAAACTAAAGAAAACTTTTTTAAAGGATTTCCTGTTGTTTGGAATATGATGATTTTTACGCTTTTTGTCGTCAGACCAGGAGAGTGGATTACTTTTATTATTATTGTTCTATCGGCGATTATATCTTTTTTGCCAATTTATTTTATTCATCCAGTAAGAGTCCTTCGTTTACGTAGAATTAATTTTCCCATTTTTCTCTTATGGTGTTTTTTTGGTGTTTCTGCCTTCTTTTATCAACTAGAGGCTCCCTATTGGGTTAAAATAGGAATTTCGGTAACAGGAATTTATATATATTGTATTGGCGCAATCATGCAAATATTTCCTAAACTTGGGGCAAAAAGTATAAAAAAACAATGAAATAATTGTTTTAAGAAGGGTGTGAGATGCAAATTAATTTTGGAGCAGATGATGATATTTCTTTTACGAAAGAAGGGCGTGCTGGTATTATAAAGCTCACACGTCCTTCAGCATTAAACGCTCTTAATCAACGAATGGTTTCAGCTTTAAAAAAAGCTCTCAGAACATGGGAAACAGATGATAATGTTTCTTGTGTCTTAATTGAAGGGGAAGGGCGTGCTTTTTGTGCTGGTGGAGATGTTGTAGAAATCTATCATATGGGGAAAAGTGCTGCTGCTTGTCAATACTTTAGAAATGAATATAGTTTAAATGCTTATATCAAACATTTTTCAAAGCCCTATATTTCTTTCTTAAACGGTATTTGGATGGGAGGAGGGGTAGGTATTTCTCTCTATGGCTCGCATCGAATTGTTACAGAAAATACAGTTTTTGCTATGCCAGAAGGTGCGATTGGATTTTTCCCAGATGTAGGTGCAAGTTTTTTCTTACCATCTCTTCCCAATCATTTTGGTATCTATCTTGCATTAACGGGCGCACGTATAAAGTGGGGAGATTGCTTAAATTTAGGATTAGCAACACACGCCGTTGCTGAAACTGAATTCGATATGATTAGAAAAGCTGTTATTGAGCAAGGAGATCCTACTTTAGCTTTAAACGAGCGAGCAATTACAAAAGACTATGAAACAAGTCATGAAATACGTTGTATTATTAACACTTGTTTTAGTGCCCATACCTTAGAAGAATGTCTCGAGTTGCTACATAAAAAAAGCAATGAAGATGTTTTATTTGCTAAAGAATGTTATGATATTTTGCAGTCACGTTCTCCGACAAGTTTAAAAGTTATCTGGAAACAAATGAAACAAAGTTCATCTCAAACGTTGGAAGATTGTATGAAAATTGAAAACCGCATAGCGTATCATATGATTCATTCACATGATTTTTATGAAGGTATACGTGCTATGTTAATCGATAAGGATAAAAGACCTCAATGGCAACCAGATAAACTTTCAAATGTGACAGATGAAATGGTAGATTCTTACTTCCAACCTGTTGAACAAGAGTTATTATTGTGAAAAATAATTCTCACAAACAGATTTCAAAAATCAATTTAATCTATAACTGTTACTTACGGTTTTTAGCATTTATTTGCTTAGTTCTAGGTATTTGTTATTGGATACGCCTTGTTGGGGTTTTTCCAGGTATTCTATGGCGTTTTGATCTTATGCCTTGGCAGTGGCAATTTGCATCAGCTATATTGGCCATTCTCTATCCTATTGCCTTAGTTGGACTTTGGATGTATTCACTATGGGGTATCATTGTGTGGTGTATTGCAGCGTTGATTGAAGTAATAACAATATATTATTCCGATTTTATTTATCAGCCATTTGTACCATTATTTCATGGAATATTGTTTTTAGCTTTTATAGTACTACAAATTGTAATTATTTTTTTTAAAAGAGTAAAAAATAAAAAAACATTGTAATTGAAATTTTCGAGCCAGAATAACAGGCTCGATTTTCGATCTTAGCTAACTTAAGTAGCTCATTTTAAAGCTTCACTTTTCTATAAAGTTCCATAATATATATTATGCGATAATATGATGCAGAAGATAAATCCTTTATCCAAAAAGAAAACCCTCCTTTAAAACATCATCATATTTATATCATACAATTTACTTTTAAAATAAAATTTGGTCTTTAAGGTATATTCCTTAAAGACCAAAAAATGAAATTACATATGATAAATAAGAAAAATTACTGTACTATTTTACAACGTTTCATACGTGCAAGATCACTCAAAACAGCATTACGATTATTTAAAGCCGAAATTTCATTGCTTTCACTGGATTTAGGATCCATAAAAAACAGAGCAGGTAAAAATACAACACCTGCCGCTGCTAAAGCTACATTTTTATTTCTTGCTGTAGAACGCTCTCTAATTGTATCATTAATCTGTCGTTTATTAGCAAAAAACTCCCGTTGAATATCGGTGCAACTCATTGATCCATCATGTAATGTTGTCGTTGCAATATTTTTTTCTAAACGCCCCCCACATGCTGTCAAGGAAACTGCTAAAACGGCAATACATACACCCCGCTTAAAATTCTTATACATAAAAACCTCATTTTAAACATAAAAAAGTGATATTTATGTCAAAAATAAAACAAAATAAAGGATAATCTTCAAAAAACTTTATTTAACGTAAAATATTGTATGAATAAGCTTATGCAGTTGTTTCGAAAGTAAGACCTTGATATGCAGGTTTTACATAGGATGGAACGTAATTTATAACCTTATTGTAATCCAGCGATCTGTCCATATGTGTGAGTATTGCTTGTTTCGGCTTTAAATATTCTATCCACTGTAATGCTTGATCAACAGAAAAATGACTCGGATGGGATTTAAATTGAAGAGCTTCAATGATGAGAACATCCAAATCCATTAATTTGGATAAAGTTTTTTCAGGAAATTCACTAACATCCGTACAATAGGCAACATTCCCAATCCGAAAACCTAAGGAATGAATGTTTCCGTGGTGTTGTAAATGTGTATTGACGCTTATTTCTCCGCCCTGCCCCTGAATAATAAATTGGCTATCTTCATTGATAAGATGCTCTTTTAAAATGGGAGAATAAGATGAATCTTCTGGAGTTTGAAAACAATATCCGAAAGCACTTTTGAGATGCTCTAGTGTAAATCTGTCCGCATAGATATCTATTAAACATTTTTGTGCAAGTGCATAGCTGCGTAAATCATCAATACCGTGGATATGGTCTGCATGAGAATGCGTGTAAAGAGCAGCATCAAGATGGCTTACACGCGCATCGATCATTTGTGAGCGAAAATCTGGACCTGTATCAATAACGATCGTTGTTTTGTCTCCAGAAGGTTTAATACGTTCAACTAATAAAGAACTTCTGTAGCGTTTATTTTTAGGGTTATTCGGATCACATGTTCCCCAATCACCATTAGGTCTTGGCACTCCTGGAGAAGGACCACAACCTAATATTGTAAATCGGTATTGATCACACATATCTTTTGCCTTATTTCATTTTGCTAAATAAACGAAAAGCATTACGCGTTGTTATTTGAGCTATTTCTTCAATGCTTAAGCCAATTGTTTCAGCCAAAACAGCTGCTGTATAACATACAAAAGATGGTTCATTTGTTTTTCCCCGATGGGGACTAGGTGCTAAGAATGGAGCATCTGTTTCCACTAACAAATGCTCATGGGGCACAATTTTTGCTATTTCACGGATTTCAAGTGCGTTTTTAAAAGTAAGAATACCTGAAAAAGAAATATAACCACCAAGTTCAATTCCAGCACGAGCAAGTTGCATTCCAGACGAATAACAATGAAGGATAAAGGGAAAAGCTCCTTCTTTTATCTGTTCACGTAATATTTTCTCCATATCGATATCGGCATTGCGTGAATGTATAACAAGAGGAATCTGTGTTTCTCGAGAAGCAATGATATGTTCATGAAAAACTTTCTTTTGCTCTTCTGGAGTAGAATAATCATAATGATAATCAAGCCCCCCTTCCCCAAACGCAACAATTTTAGGGTGATTCGAGAGCTGTATAAGCTCTTCCGCTGTAATATTTTGTTCTTCATGCGCATGATTGGGGTGTGTTCCAACGGAACAAAAGACTTGATCATAGCTTTGCGCAATGGCTAACAGTTTATCTAACTTATGAACATGGGTTGAAATTGTTATCATACGTTTAACGTCAGCATCTAAAGCCCGTTGGATAACATTATCCAAATCTTGTGAAAAGTCTTCAAAATCAAGATGACAATGTGTATCAATCAACATGATGAGTATCTTCTTTCTTCAAGATATAACGAGGAAAAATTGGTTCTGGTGGTGGAAGATCAAGCCCTTCTTGAATTTTTGAATGACTTATATGATACAATAACCGATCATCTTCAGCAACCGCAAGGCTATCAAGAAGTTTCGCTGCTGATTGGGGTATGAAAGGCAAAAGCATAATTCCTATTCTCCGCAAGATTTCTACAGTTATATAAAGAACTGTAGAAAATCGTTCTCGATCGTTTTTACGTAAACTCCAAGGTTGTTCGTTGGCAAAATAGCGATTGGCATCTGCTACAATTGAAAAAATAGCTGAAAGTGCTAAATGCATACTATAAGAAGACATAGCTTGGTGTACAGTTTCAAGTACTTGAAGAGATTGTTCTAAAAGCTGTTTATCTTGAGCTAAAAATGAAGCTGGTTTCGGGACTTGTGCATTACAATTTTTGGCAATCATAGACAAACAGCGCTGTGCTAAATTACCAAGATCGTTAGCAAGATCAGCATTAATACGGTTCACAAGGCTTTCATGACTATAACTACCATCTTGTCCGAATGGCACTTCACGGAGAAGGAAATAACGGACCTGATCAAGACCATAATGATCAACCATTTCAAAAGGATCAACGACATTTCCAATAGATTTTGACATTTTTGCACCACGATTAAGTAAAAAACCATGTGCAAAAATATTTTTAGGCAATTCAATTCCAGCAGACATTAAAAATGCCGGCCAATAGACTGCATGAAAACGAATAATATCCTTACCAATAATATGCGTATTTGCAGGCCAAAAATCACGTTTTTTTGAATTTTCATTGAAAAAACCTATTGCTGATAGATAATTTGTAAGCGCATCAACCCAGACATACATCACGTGCTTTGGATTCTCAGGAACAGCAATTCCCCAGTTAAAACTTGCGCGTGAAATAGAGATATCTTTTAAACCTGATTTGATAAAACTTATAATTTCATTACGCCGCTCAAATGGAGCAATAAAATCAGGATGTTTTTCATAATATTCAAGAAGAGCCTTTTCATAATGAGAAAGTCTAAAAAAATAACTTTCTTCTTCATTCCATTCAACTGGAGAGCCTAATTCTTTCTCACGACGGATGTTGTCTGCTCCAATTTCCGTATCTTTTTCTTCATAATAGGCTTCTTGGCGAACCGAATACCACCCCGTATAACGACCGAGATAAATATCGCCATTTGCTTCCATCTTTTTCCAAATTTCTTGACAAGCTTGATAATGGCGTTCTTCTGTCGTACGGATAAAATCATCGTTAGAACAATTTAATACTGCAAGCATTTTTTGAAACACCGCACTATTACGATCTGCAAGTTGCTGAGGTGTCATGCCTAATGCAGCTGCGGTTTGTTGCATCTTGAGACCATGCTCATCTGTACCAGAAAGAAAAAATACATTTTTTCCGTTTAACCGTTGAAAGCGGGCTAAAACATCGCTTGCAATGGCACTATAAGCATGTCCAATATGTGGAGCACCATTAGGATAAAAAATGGGAGTTGTTATGTAATATGTGTCACGCATGTCATACTCGTTGTAAAACGCTATAAATAGAAGATATAATGACATAACGCTTGTTCATCGCATTGTCACGGAAAAACTAATTCTCATGAATGATCTTATGAACTTTAAAAAGTAAGTTAATAACAAACTGCTTTTTATCGAGATTAAACAGTTGTATTTCCTCTATTTCTTGATGAATCTCCTGCCATTTTTCCGCATATTTTTTTGAGAGAAATAAGTCTCCCTTTTCAACGAGCATGATAGCTTTTTTTTGAATTTTATTAAGAATTTCATCACAAAATTGTTGAAATTGGAATGTAGAAGAAGCAGATGAAAATGTTTGTGCAAGAGTATGTACAATTGTTGCGTTACAAACAGGTTTCTCTAGGAGAGCATCAATTGTTTTAATAATTTCAAGACCGCCATGGCAAATAAGTAAAGCGGCTTTTCGAGGGCTTCCTTTAGATTTTTTAATAATCATTTCAATTGTTTTTTCATCAGGTAAATCCTGATCGGCGAAAATATGTATAATAACTTTTTTCATTTCATCGTTATTCAACGGACGAAAAGAAATTTTTTGACACCGTGAATGGATTGTTGGAAGCAATTTTCCTGAAGAATGTGCGATAATAACAAATAACGTTTTTGTAGGTGGTTCTTCAAGTATTTTGAGAATTGCATTTGCTGCATTTCTATTCATATCATCTGCAGAATCAATAATAACAATACGCCATCCATTATCTTGCGATGTTCGACTTAAAAAATGCATAATATCACGGATATCATCAACGAGTATTCCTGTTTTAAACTTTTGCGTTTTCACATCAAATCGACGTGAAATATACAAAAGACCAGGGTGACTTCCTTGTGTAATTTGGCGCCATGGGGTAGAATAAGGATCGGGTTTGAAGAAAGAACTCTGTTGAAAACTTAAAATGTTCCAAGCAAGATGAAAGGCTAATGTAGCCTTTCCAATCCCGTATTCTCCTTCAAATAATAATGCATGATGCAAACGCTCTTCTTTAAGCATTTGTGTCAAAAAATGACGCACATCCTCATGACCAAAGATAACATTGTTCTGGGATGGTGATAAAATTGTATCAATATCATCATATTGGCGTAAGGTATTTAAATTACTCATGAAAGCTGATCCAACAATACCTGATGACAAATATTTTTTATTTGATGAGCAATAGCTTCCACTGAGCCAGTGGCATCAATGACTCGAAATCTATGGGGTTCTTGTTTGGCCAATTGAAGAAAAGCCTGACGTCTTTGTTCTTGAATTTCCAACTGATCTTTTTCAAAATAATCAATTTCTTCTGTTTTTTTTCTTCGCAAATTTGCACGCTTCATACTACACATTGCTGGCATATCTAATAAAAATGTTAAATGAGGCAAAATACCATTGAGCGCAATACACTCTAAAACAGAAAGAAGAGAAGAACTGACTCTATTATTGAGTCCTTGATAAACGCGTGTAGAATCAATAAAGCGGTCACATAAAACGATTTTACCTTTTTGCAAAGAAGGTGCAATAACTTCATGAAAATGGTCGACACGTGCAGCTGTAAACAAAACAGCTTCAATCAACGGTCCATACTGTCGCGCCTGCCCCGACAACAAAATATGCCGGATTGCTTCTGCTCCTGGCGTTCCTCCTGGTTCTCGTGTTGTAACAACATCATAACCTTGGTGAGAGAGAGACTCAGCAAGTAAAGAAATCTGCACCGTTTTTCCTACCCCCTCCCCTCCTTCGAATGTAATAAAATAACCTGACACGTATGACCTTAACCTTATTAGCGCGTAACTACAAATATTTCCGTAACCATCCAATTGTTATTTCATAGAATGCATCTTTTACTTTTGTAAAGAAACTTCCTTTCTGAACATTCACTTCAGCAAAAACTGGTTTTTCCAAAAGAACCTTATTATCTTCTAGAATTTGAATAACGCCAACGGATTGCCCTGAAACGATGGGGGCTTTCAATGGACCATGATATTTAATTTTTGCTTTAACATTAACTTCTTTTTCATTGGAAAGCATAAAACTTATCGGTGTTTTAACAATGAGTGGAACAAAATTTTTCTTACCACCGTAAACAGAAGCACGACCAACCGTTTCTTCTTTTGTGAAAATTGTTTTGAGATCAAATGCCGTCATCCCCCATTGAAGAATGCGTTCTATTTCTTTTGTATATTTTTTACCATCTTGCAAACCATTGATTGCTAAAAAAAGCCGTCGATGATTTTTAGAAATGGTGGCAACCATTGAAAAACCTTCTTTTTCACTGTAGCCAAAACCAAATCCTTCTACACCAATTTCCTTAGAAATAAGAGGGTTTTTATTACGTTGAAAAATATTATTCCATGTAAAATGAGGCTCACAATAAAGTGCATAATAATCCGGATATTCCTGAACAATATGACGTGCTAATATAATCATATCACGCACAGTTACAAATTGTCCCTCTTCCGGTAGCCCTGTAGCATTAACAAAATGACTCTGAGATAATCCGATTATTTTTGCGCGCTGATTCATCAGTTTTACAAAATGATCTTCATGTCCTGATATTCCTTCAGCAAGAATAATAGCAGCATCATTTCCATTCACAATAATTAAACCACGTAAAAGATCAGAAACACTGATTTCTGTCTTTATCTTTGCAAACATAGTGGTTGTACCGGAAGGTGCTCCACCTTTGCGCCAAGCATTTTCACTGACCTTGAATTTCTGCGTACTTTTTAATAATCCTTTTTTTAATTGATGAAATACAACTTCTGCTGTCATCAATTTTACTAATGAAGCAGGAAAAAAAGGAATATCACTTTGTTTTTCATAAAGTATTGTCTCTGTATCATCATCGAGTAATAACAGTTGTGATGCGGGAGTTTGAAAATCTTGTGCTCTCCCCCACGTATCAAATGCCAATACTCCCCATAATATCAATAAGATCCTTAATGCTGTATACATAGCTGCTCCTCCCATCCCAAAGATCAACATAAAGAATCTTATATAGGAAAAAACTTTTTGATTTCTGAAAATTGAGGAATTATTTACAACTCATAAAAAGATTTTATTTTCATTTAGCTTTAGAAAAAATAATATGACACGTTTTTTATCTTCCATGTAGGTTCAATTTAACATTTTAAATGTATGAGAGACAAAAGATTTTTTCCTATTTTTATTGATAGTATTTTGATTTGTTATGATAAATTATCATTTTAAAATTGAAGCTAACTCAAAATACTGTAAGATTCTCTCATCCCCTCTTCTCATATTGAATTCATTAAAAATCGCTTACTTACGGGTCATAAGTAGGGTTCGTATATGGATAAAAATTATTAAAAAAGAGAGTAAAAATACTTCTTATAAACCTCTCAAGTGTTAAGAATTATCGCACAAAACATTGGGGGCTTGCAAAGTGTATGATGGTGTCGATTTATATCTTCATAAGAGTAAAGATGCTGATGTCTAAAGGCGTTAACAGTTATACCATTCACAGGCGCTGTCGCAAAATAGGCTTGTAGCGTGTTAAAGTATGTCTCTTTTAAATAAGTCCATGAATTGGCAATGTAAGTGTATTTTGTTTGAGACGCTCTGTTTTTCGTGAGGGAACTTACTCCATTAAAGAACATGATAAACAAAAGCATGAGATAATGCATAATCTTTTCATAAGATATTACCGTAGATACTTTAGTAAGATGCAAGGCCGAATCAAAAGAAAATATTTTTTTACTTGTTAAGCTTTTTATTCATCTCAAATCGATTGTACAAGTTGTTTTAGAGATTACACAAACAGACTGACACAATAATTTACCTTCGTCTAGCAAAAGCTATTACAGCAAGAAAAGTACACGCTTTATTAAGCAAGCAATATCATAAAACGACGAATAGACCAGCAATGGAGTGGAAAGGCCGTACTGAATTTATAATAATAGAACCCAACCACGCTTTTTGAAAAGGACAAAGCGCTTTAAGATAAAAATCCTACACTAAATCCGTAATTTCTTACCTTTTTTACTAGAAAATTATATAGATAAAAAATCAATGCATTTTTTCTTAAAACAGTTGTAGCCAATTAACCTTTGTTTTTTTGTTTAGCTTATTTATAGAAGCAACTTGATCGAATGGTATCGGCTTATCAACCATGATAGGACCAATTTCTGGCAATTTAACTGCAACAGTTTTATTACGTTGTTCTTGTTCAACAGCAGCTGCTTTAGCTAATTCTTTTTTGTTCCTTGTATTGCGCTGCTCTTTTAACAAAACAGTTTCTCTTTTTTTCGCAACATTTTCCGACGCTAATGAATATGGGGCAGCATTTCCAGGAGTATAAGAGGACATTAAATATGCAGCATCATAATAGCCAACAGGTGCTTCAGCAATATATTCTACTTTAACATCTGCGACCCCCCTATCTACATACCCCAATATTGCCGCAGCTTGCCTTGATAAATCAATGATTCTGTCTTTCATAAAAGGTCCGCGATCATTCACTCTAACAACGATTGAAGACCCATTTTTCAAATTAGTAACACGAGCATAGCTAGGTAAAGGCATTGTAGGATGAGCAGCAGTCAAAAGATTCATGTCATAAATTTCACCGTTGGCAGTTAAACGTCCATGAAAATCTGAACCATACCATGATGCTTCGCCAACACGTTTATAAGTTGGATCACTTTGAGGATAATACCACTTTCCTTTTATTTGATAAGGTTTACCAACAATCGCTCGTCCACGCTTTTTTTCTTCCGATTGATTCTTCTTATTAGATACTTGTTGAGGTAGTACAGAAGTGTTTACGTTAATTGGTTTATTATGATAGGAATCTTTTATTGAAAAATTCATAGTTTGGCTTGCGCAACAAGATACCAGTGACTGAGAAATGACGATCATAGAAAACAATTGAAGTGTTGGTTTAATCATAAAAGTAAATTTCTTTTTTCTATTTGAAGGCATCTATTCAGTCCACTTATTTCTGTTAAGTACTACTGTAAAAACCACGTCACGCTCTTTGTACGCAACGGAAGAATTTACGTTTTTAAATGATTCCCCTCGCGCATATACCACTCTTGAATTGGCCCCTTCTATCAAGAAATTAACGTATTGTTAACCTTTTTATGATCTTCATAAGAAATAAATGTACTATAGTAGATGTTAAAAAGAGTAAAAATTAAATAAATCAACATCTTATAGAAAAGTCATTTCATAATATAAAGTGTGAATAAGTGATGATTTTAGCAACTTGTTTTGCGAATCATGTAATGCAGTGGGTATTAAAAAATCAACCTATAGATTGAGAAAATTAGAAACCACATGTGCTGCCAACGCAGGTACAATCCTATCGTAATCTTAAAGCTCTTTTTTGTTGGACAGGAGACAGCATAGCATCGCTCTATTTCAAAACAGCTGATAGAAAATGACAGGTTATAGAATCAACAAAAAACTTCAAAAAGAATAAAAACAAGAAAGATTCTTAAATTTTTTATAGCCTATTGATATTAATTTAAATTTGGTGAGCGCGCAGGGATTCGAACCCTGGACCTACTGATTAAAAGTCAGTTGCTCTACCAGCTGAGCTACGCGCTCTCACACAAGCTATCTAGTTTGCAGAAAGTGAAGGGAACATACGGTTGACTTTCCATTTGGTCAACACCTTTTGGAAAAAATATTATTATTTTCTTCAGTTATCAATAATTTTCCGTTTTCGCCCCTTTACTTCATCATTGTATAAGTACTCTTTAATCTTCTTTTTGAAGTTTCAATAAAGGAAAAATTTCACTGCAAAATATTGCATAGATTCGAAGCGTTAAAATTATGAGCAATACCCCCTTCCCCTCACATGGGTTGTTGAGCATAATGGGTAGAGAAGAAAAAATACCTTTTATTATAATATTATTTTTATATCTTTATATTTTAGTGTTTAATTTTCAAATATGAATACAGCTTTATAAGATAATATATTGATTTATAATAATTTATTATTTTTCACTTGAGTGAGAAGTCTCAAATACTGTAAGCTTATCTCATTTCAAATCTTTTTTATATTGAAACAATAAAAAGCATTTTCTTGACCAATATAAGTGAGAGAATAAAACTATAAAAAAGAAATGAAAATACCTTTTATGCCTCCTTTCAATAATCAAAATTTATCGTAACATTAGGGTTCATGAAAATAGTATATAGCAGTTGACACGTTAGACCTGAAAATGGAACAATGAGCAACAATGGCATTTTGAGAGTATAATTTTATTTATGCATAATGAATATATAACGAAAGCCAATTTATCCTATAGAATAAAGTAGATATGAAGCAAAATTTAGTCTCATTGAAAATATCCCGAATGACTATAAATTGTGCTCACTATTAGAGCTGTAGATAATTTTACTAAGAATAAAAAAGCAGAAATAATATGCAGTATGTAAAATGATTTTAAATACCCATAGAGAGTTCTAAATATATAGAATGCCTTCTATTTAACTTTTTTATATCAGAAATTACAAAACATGTAGATATATTTTTAGAAGAAAAGGATAATACTGGTCATAAAATTTGGTGTTATATAATTCAGTCAGAACTATAAAGTATTTTATACATTATTTAATATTAATGTAGCTATATAGCTATATAAATAATAATTTAAATATATCTATAAATAAAAATATTGCTTTATTAAACGATAAGATCAAAAACAAAGAAAATAATTTTGATTTGGCGATAAAAATTGTAAAAGTGTTATATATACATGTATTTTTACTTTACTAATTTTTATTATTTTGATTGGAATATTGAATGCTAACATGTAAACAGTATGAGCTACTCTTGTTTATTCATAACCATATAAAAGAAACTGGTGTTCCTCCTTCTTTTGAAGAAATGAAAAATGCATTAGAGCTTTCTTCAAAGTCTGGTATTCATAAGCTCATTATAGCCTTAGAACAAAGAGGTTTTATACGTCGTTTGCCCAATCGTGCTCGTGCTGTGGAGGTGATTCGACTTCCTGAGAAAATAACATTTAACCTTTCTTTAGCACGTAAAATTTCTCCCAGTATAATAGAAAGAAATAAAAGGGAAATATCAAAAAGCTTGAGTCCCTTTGATGAAGAAGAAAAAAAAAATATCACCATTCCTATTATGGGACGTATTTCTGCAAGCGTACCCGCCTCTGCTATACTGCAACAAATAAACAGCCTTTCTCTTCCACTCGATATGGTTAATACAGGTGAGCACTACGCATTAGAAGTTAAAGATGATTCTATGATGGAGGCTGGTATCTTTGATAAAGATACGATCATTGTAAAACGTCAAAATACAGCAATAACAGGTGAAATTATTGTTGCGTTTATTGATAAAAAAGAAGCCACATTAAAACGTTATCGACGCAAAGGAGCTTCTATTGCATTAGAAGCCGCAAATCCTCATTATGAAGTACGGACATACGAATCCGAGCGTATAGAAATACAAGGAAAACTTACCGGACTTATTCGCAAATATTAAAAAATAAACCTTATAGTACGCGATAGATATCGCAGTAAGAAGCTATTGAGTATTTTTTTTATTGTGCCACACGCAATTGACTTCTTCTCCACAGCCAAAGGATGCCCCCAATTCGGTTTATAAACAATCCAGATCCTTATCGAGCGGGTTTCACTTTCCCTTCCCTCCATGTTCTTCACTTAATGCAAGGCTTGACAAGTAAGTTTTAAAATATTCACCACGTACTTTGAAAAGAACTTAAATGCTTTGAAGGAAGCTGTCTTATATCATCATCCTCAATAACGGAATTTTACGATATAATAAGACAAAATTGTATGCATGCATAAAAACACATAAAATTTTGTAGAAAAAAATCAAATAACTTTGTAACAGATTGTATTGCATAGGTATAAAAATAAAGAACATTATTTTTAAATTAATAAAAGCGCAACTCAATCATTCATAGTAATTGTAGGATCATCATGGTAGCACCTCGTATTAGTTTTGTCTCCCTCGGATGCCCAAAAGCACTCGTAGATTCTGAGCGAATTATTACACGCCTTCGCTCTGAAGGGTATGAGATTTCACGTCAACATCAAGGAGCTGATGTCGTTATTGTGAATACCTGTGGTTTTCTTGACTCGGCAAGGAGAGAATCATTAGCCAATATTGATGAAGCTCTTAAAAAAAATGGAAAAGTTATTGTAACAGGGTGTCTTGGTGCTGATCCTGATGCTATTCGCCAAACATATCCTAATGTATTGGCTATTACAAAACCGCAAGCTTATGAAAGCGTTATAGAAGCTGTTCATACAGCAATTCCTCCTGTTCATGATCCTTTTCTTGATTTAGTTCCTCCCCAAGGTATTCGTTTAACACCTCGCCATTACGCCTACTTAAAGATTTCTGAAGGATGCTCTAATCGGTGTAGTTTTTGTATCATCCCTACTTTGCGTGGTGATCTCACTTCACGTCCCATCAGCGATGTTCTTCGTGAAGCTGAAAAACTCGTGCAAGCGGGTGTAAAAGAACTTTTGGTTATTTCACAGGATACGAGTGCTTATGGTGTTGATCTTAAATATCTCGAAAATTCTTGGAAAGATCGTACAATCAAAACTAAATTCTTTGATCTTTGTCGCGAACTAGGCGATATGGGTATTTGGGTACGTATGCATTACGTTTATCCTTATCCCCATGTTGATGAAGTTATCGAACTTATGGCTGCAAAAAAAATTCTTCCTTATCTGGATATACCTTTTCAGCATGCATCACCAACTGTTTTGCGTCACATGAAGCGTCCCGCACTTATGGAAAAAACAAACCGTAGAATTGAAAAATGGCGGAAAATATGTCCAGATCTTACTTTGCGATCAACATTTATCGTTGGTTTTCCTGGTGAAACGAATGAAGATTTTAATATACTTCTAGAATGGCTAGAAGAAGCAAAAATTGAACGCGCGGGGTGCTTTAAATATGAAGAAGTAAAAGGAGCTGCCGCAAATGATTTGGGATTAGAAAATATTCCTGAAGAGGTGAAAGAAAACCGCTGGCATCGTTTTATGGCAAAACAACAACAAATTTCTACACATCTTTTAAAGAAAAAAATTGGAAAAAGACTCCGAGTGCTTATCGATGAAAGTCAAGGAAAAGTTGCCAAAGGACGTAGTCAGTACGATGCTCCAGAAATAGATGGTGTTGTCCATATATCATCACGACGCCCACTGCGTGTTGGTGAATTTGTCACCGTTAAAATCGAACAATCGGATGCCTATGACCTTTATGGTATAGCAGTTTAAAATTTAACTCCTTCCCTGTCCTCAATGATGAAGATTTCTATCAGCATTGGTTTATAAAAAAGCGACTTTTCATAACAAGAACCGATCATGTGACTTACTTCATGAGAATTTACGAGCAATCCTTACTCTGAATGTTTGCTATACACTCCCAAAATACCAAGCAGTTATATATTCTCTTAATTTAATGCCTTAAATGAGCTTTAAATGGCGGTGACGGCGGCGCAAAAGAATAAAATCCACAAGGCTCACCATTTTTAATTAACAAAAGAGCAAATCGACAACCTTACTATTTTCCCATTTTTCATATTACGACAGTCATTGGTTAGTGAAAGGAAACTTTTTTCAAGAGTGTTTTATGCACACAAGAATTTCCTTTGTGATATGCAAACGGATGTTTTTTATGGAAGCAATATAAGAGAATTTGAAACAAAACAATCTGACGATATTTAAATGAAAAAAAATAAATTATCATTATAAATAAGTCTCTTATCTTAAACTCTTTAAACTTATTTTAAAAATATCTAATTTTTATTAACACGTTTTAAAATCAAAGAATTTCTTATCAAGCAAATGACTTGGGCGTACATTTGTTAAAGCGCGAATCATCGTATCTTTACGTCCTGGCATTTGTCTTTCTATATTTTTCAGCATTTCTTTCATTGCATTACGTTGTAATCCATCTTGACTACCGCAAAGATTACAAGGAATAATTGGAAATTGCATTTCTTGAGAAAATTTTTCCATATCTTCCTCAGCAGCATAAACAAGAGGACGTAATACAAAAAGATCTCCTTCATCATTTTTAAGTTTTCCAGGCATGGCAGCTAATCGGCCACCGTGAAACAAATTCATAAAAAATGTTTCTAAAACATCATCACGATGATGACCTAAAACTAATGCAGAACATTCCTCTTCACGTGCAATACGATAGAGATTACCACGTCGCAATCGAGAACAAAGTGAACAATATGTCTGCGACTCTGCCAATTTATCTGTAACAATGGAATAAGTATCCTGATATTCAATACGATATGGAATTTTATAAGAACTTAAAAAGTCTGGAAGAATATGCTTAGGAAATCCTGGTTGCCCTTGATCAAGATTACAGGCTAGAATTTCAACGGATAAAAGACCTCGCCACTTTAAGTCTAAAAGAAGCGCTAATAAACCATAAGAGTCTTTTCCACCCGATAAAGCAACAAGCCATTTTTTCCCTGTAGAGAGCATAGAAAAATCATCCAAAGCTTGTCGCATATGACGTAAAAGCCGTTTGCGCAATTTATTAAATTCTACGCTTGAAGGAGCAACACGAAACATTGGATGACAATTATCTGCTTCGCTTATTAAAGGATCATCTCTCCCTTTGTTTTCTTCTATTGCCTGATATTCAACTGAAACATCATTCATAATACCATATCCTGCACAATAAACGGTTCGTTTTGCAAAGATAAAAACAAATATTAAAGCAAGCTTATATTTATGTTTTTTGAATTTATAAATTAGATACACAAAAAAGAAATGGAACTATACAAATTTATGACTATAAAACATAGCAATAAACTTAATATAGAACCATTTACAAAAAGAACTTATTAACTTCAAATATTGTAAGAATAACACAATATTTTGAAGTTATCATAATAGAAGAGAGAAACAATTTCTCTTACAGAAAAATTATCGAGAATAAAATTCAACAACCAGATTAGGTTCCATTTGCACAGCATAAGGAACATCTGCAAAAGCAGGAATACGTGTAAATGTTGCTTTCATCTGTTTATGATCTGCTTCAATATAATCAGGGACATCACGTTCTGCCAATTGCACTGATTCTAACACTAAAACAAGTTGTTTCGATTTTTCCCGAACCTCAATAACATCACCGGGTTTACAACGATAAGATTGAATGTTTGTGCGCCGCCCATTGACATTAACATGACCGTGATTGATAAATTGGCGAGAAGCAAAAATCGTAGGTACGAATTTTGCACGATAAACAACAGCATCCAAACGTGATTCTAACAGACCGATAAGATTTTCGCCAGTATCGCCACGTCGACGAGCTGCCTCTTCATAGGTTTTATGAAATTGTTTTTCTGAAATATCTCCATAAAACCCTTTCAATTTCTGTTTAGCGCGCAACTGAACCCCATAGTCAGAAAGTTTTCCTTTACGACGCTGTCCATGCTGACCTGGACCATAATCACGACGATTGACAGGAGATTTTGGACGCCCCCAAATATTTTCTCCCATACGACGGTCAATTTTATACTTTGTTGTTTCGCGTTTACTCATCGCATTTCCTTATAAAATAAAACACGAGATCTTAAGACCCCAAGGAAACGCGCCCTCCTCTGCCTTTAAATACTAAAGACTGACAGAATACCTTAACATATCAATATGCAAAGTTATCCACGGGACACGTCAATTAATGCTATTTTCTTGAAAAAATAGCTAGATCATCATTATTGGTCTCGTAACCCAAAGTCAACTCCTTTCATGAGTTTTAAGCCAAATCCTTTAAACAAATTCTCCGTTAAAGAAGTGATATTTTTCGATGTCAATAACGCAAAATCTTGATATTTCTTTATATATTGATGGTGTATCTTTCCCGACAATGGTAATAAAGATCTGATATGTTTGGCGATCGCTTTTGCCGGATCAATCCACTCAACGGACCATAAAGCATGATCACGAAAGAAATTAATCAAAAAAGGATAATGTGTGCAGGCTAAAACAATAACATCCGTATATTGTCCATTTTTTTCCACAAAACATGGCAGGATTTCTTTTCTTAACTCTTCTGAATCGATAGATTTTCCCCGTAAATAATCTTCAGCAAGTCCAGCTAGCTTTTTACTTCCCACAAGCTGAACATGACACTGTCCAGCAAAAGAGTTAATTAATTCATTTGTATAAGCACGTTTAACTGTTCCAGGAGTCGCTAATACGGAAATAAAACCAGATTTTGTTTGTTCAGCAGCTGATTTAATTGCAGGAACCGTTCCTACAAAAGGGACATGAGGAAAATTCTGTCGTAAATCTGCTATCATCAGTGTAGAAACAGTGTTGCAAGCAATCACACATAAAGCTGGATTGTAACGTGTTAAAAGATTTTTAAAAATCTTCAAAATACGCTCTTTCAAAATATTTTCTTTCCAATTTCCATAAGGAAATCCTGCATCATCAGCAACATAGATAAATTGCATGTCAGGGATAAGAATACGCGCTTCCCTGAATACTGTTAAACCACCAATACCGCTATCAAAAAAAAGAACAGGTCGTTCATCCATTAGTTTTCACACTTATTTTTAATTTTTTTACGATCACGCTCTTCCGGTGCTCTACTCCCTCGTGGATATTGTGGCGAAAAATGATCCAAAGAAGATATAATGCCTCGCAATAAACGAACCTCAGGTTCACTAAAGTTAGCGCGCGTAAAAACAGAGCGCAAATTTGCAAGCATTACTTCTTTACGTTCTGGTGGTCTAAAATACCCACGGATATTCAAAGCCTCTTCTAACTGAGATAAAAAACCATGGAATATTGTTTTATTTGCAGGTTCCATCTCTGCTGCACGAAATGCCGTATCGCTGACATTCTCTAAACCAGTTTTCATCCATTCGTAAGACATTAAAAGAACCGCTTGCGCAATATTAAGTGACGCAAAAGCAGGATTAACTGGAAAAGTAATAATTTCATCAACAAGGCTGATTTCATCATTTTCTAGTCCCCATCTCTCTCTTCCAAAGACAATCCCAGTCTTATGTCCGATACTTTCACGCTGACGTAATACGCTTGCTGCTTCGACAGCACTTTTTACAGTTTTAAATCCACATCTTTCACGTGCTGTTGTGGCAAAAACATAGTGTAAATCTGCAATTGAATCACGCAATGTGTTAAAAATCACAGCATTGTTAATGACATGATCAGCTTTACTTGCAGCAGCTCTAGCTTTTTCATTTGGAAACATTTCTCGAGGATTGACTAATCGAAGCTTAGAAAGTCCAAAATTTGCCATTGCCCTTGCGACCATACCAATGTTTTCAGGAAGCTGCGGTTCAACTAAAATAATAATGGGACCATTTGTTAAATTTTCACGATTCCTATTCGTTCCTGCCATCAATTTTACCTAGTTTCACTTAAACTATCTCCCTCTCCACTATTTTTACGAAACCTTTTTCACAATACTCTAATGCTGTTTAATAATAAATTATAGATAATCTATCTTTTCATTCAAAGATAATAGTTTCTAAACCTAATAATAAATTTTAAAAGCCATTAAAGTGAACGATGGAATTTATAACAATTTATATAAGATATCGTAGCGTTTTTTACATCAATTTTATCTTTTTTAATAGGGAACAGCCCCTATAAATCATAATCTCAGTTGAATTATGAAATCATAAATCCTAAAAAAGGGATATGCACTTTATTCCCAAACTTTTTCCTGCAAAGCTTATCCGTCGTTATAAACGTTTCCTTGCGGATGTTCAACAAGATGATCAGCATGTCCTCACCGTGTCTGTACCTAATACAGGATCAATGCTTGGATTAACAGCTTTCAATACCAATATTTGGCTTTCTTATCATAACAACATCAAACGAAAATATGCCTATCAATTAGAAATTATTGAAGCCGATAATACTTTGGTTGGCATTAATACGTCTTTACCCAATAAACTTGCGTTAGAAGCAATTCAAAACGGATTACTACCAGAATTAAATGGATATAAAACAATTTTAAAAGAACAACGCTATGGGACACAATCACGAATTGACTTTCTTTTACGTGATGACATTCTTCCTGATTGTTACCTAGAAGTCAAAAATGTTCATTTTATTCGTCAGAAAGGATTAGCAGAATTTCCTGATAGCGAAACAAAACGTGGTGCACGTCACCTTGATGAGCTCATAGGAGTTGTACAACAAGGAAAACGAGCTGCTATGCTTTATATTATTCAACGAGAAGATTGCTCAGCTTTTACAATTTGTCATGATCTTGATCCACTCTATGGACGTAAGTTTGATTTAGCATTAAAATCAGGAGTAGAATGTTATGCTGTAAAGTGTCATGTAAGTGTAGAAGGCATTTTTCCGATTCAGAGAGTAAAAATAGAAAATAGAAGAAACAATGACTGAGTATATCGAATATAATAAAATCCCTTTAAAATTTAATGGAAAAATCCGCATTTTCGATGATTATGCTTTTGCTAAAATGCGTGAAGTTGGTCGTATTGCTGCAGAATGCCTTGATGCGCTTACAGATATTATTAAGCCGGGCGTTACTACGCAAGAAATAGATGATTTTGTATTTATTTTTGGAGCTAAGCGAGGAGCACTTCCTGCTGATCTAAATTATCATGGATACAGCCATTCATGCTGTACATCTATCAATCACGTTGTCTGCCATGGCATTCCCAATAAAAGACCTTTGCAAGAAGGTGATATTGTAAATGTTGATGTAACCTTTATCCTTGATGGTTGGCATGGGGATTCAAGCCGAATGTATCCTGTTGGAAAAATTAGGCGTGCAGCAGAACGCTTGCTAAAAATAACCTATGAAAGTCTTATGCAAGGAATCGCTGTCGTTAAGCCTGGAGCAACGACAGGTGATATTGGAGCAGCCATTCAACAGTATGCAGAATCTGAACGCTGTTCAATTGTGAGAGATTTTTGCGGACATGGTATCGGCCAACTTTTTCATGATGCTCCCAATATCCTCCATTATGGAAATCCTGGAGAAGGAATTGAATTAAAACAAGGTATGATGTTTACAATTGAGCCTATGATTAACCTTGGTAAACCACAAGTTAAGATTTTATCTGACGGTTGGACTGCTGTTACCCGTGACCGCTCTCTGACAGCACAATATGAACATACAATTGGTGTTACAAATGAAGGGTATGAAATATTTACACAATCTCCTAAAAATATTTTTTATATTCCAAATTCCCATACCTAACGCAATGTAGAGATGTTATGGCTAAAAAATTAAATCAAAAAGAAGGTACTCAAAGTAATCACTTTGCATTAACATCGAGTTTTCCACTCACCCCAGTATCAGAAAGAAAAAGTGAAGAGCCTCAGAAAAACGCACAGCTTCATAAACATTATCAAGGCCATCGTGAACGTCTTCGGAAGCGCTATTTAAAGTCAAAAGGAAATGCAATTGAAGATTATGAATATCTTGAATTATTGCTTTTTCGCACAATACCCCGTGCAAACACAAAACCCATAGCTAAAAATTTGATAGCACGTTTTGGTTCATTAGCTGATGTGTTGGGAGCGGATATTCACCGACTTCAAGAAATTCCAGGATGTGGTCCCGCCACTGCAGTTGATTTAAAAATTATTTCAGATGTTGCTGGACGTCTTGCTCGTGCGCAATTGTTTAAGCGCGATATTTTTTCATCATGGGATAAAGTGTTAGCTTATTGTAAAGCTGTTATGGCTCACGAAACACGTGAACAATTTCGTATTTTGTTTCTTGATAAGAAAAACGGCTTACTTGCTGATGAGGTGCAACAAACTGGAACCATTGATCATACCCCTGTTTATCCTCGTGAAGTTATTTCTCGAGCTTTAGAGTTATCCGCATCAGGACTTATCTTAGTCCACAATCACCCTTCTGGCGATTCCACACCCTCTAATGCAGATATAACAATGACATATAGATTAAAAGATGCAGCAAATGCATTAGGCATTATTATCCATGACCATCTTATTATTGCACGAAATAACCATACGAGTTTTAAAGCGTTAAAACTTATATAAATCTTATGGGATAAAAAAGACTTCATTCAACTATGAATAACGAATCAATTTTCTAAATCAATATCTAATATAGCCATTGAGAAATTATAGGAGAGCTCATCTTCATCTTCATCTCGATAGATAATGCCTAAAAACTCATCTCCCATATAAACCTCACAAGAATCACTCTTTTTAGGCCGTGCTCTGACTTGCAATGCTGAGTTTTGGAATATATTTTTAAAATAATTATCAAGTTTTTTTATTTCATCAGCATTCACTATGCTCTCCTGTTTTTTTGAAACGATTAAAATAATTGCGTGTCGTGCAAATAAGACACTCTTATGATTCTGTAAAGTCAGTAAAAAAGCATAATCTGAATATTTACTTAATATTACATATATTCACAACGTTCTTTATACATTCATAAAGAACGTTTACAAAAGGAGTCTATCATTATTAAATATACCCGTATAGATTAAAAAATGGCAAAAAAACTGTATATTTTTAATAATTTTACTTTATCTCCAATTTTAGCCTCTGTATTTAAAATGCATATTCGTAAGAATAAATTGATCAATAATTTATAATTTTGTTTATTTTATAAAAAATATAAATAAAAATATTTTTTTATTTAAAACTACATTTTTTAGCAAAAAATATTTATTACATCATTCGAAAATAATTCTTTTTAATAACCTTTAAAGTATAATTATCTAATCTTAGAAGAATTACGTCTCTGGAAAATATACAAAATAAGCTAATAAGAGTTTATTTTTCTTTTCATTTTTTATAAAAACTTACGTCACAACAAAAAGATTTTTTAATAAGCTTTTTTCAATTTATACGAAATAAAAATATTGGGTATTTCTGTAAATTCTAAAAGCTATGAAGAGTTCTTATTTTATAGGATAACGAGAAAGAAAATCGATAACGCCTTTTTTATAAACTTTATCGCCTACAGCAAGCATATGATCTCGATCAGGAATTGATAAAGCTTCACCACAAGGCAACAAGGCTGCCAATGGCTCTGCATCACCGCCAATTTCATCTAATGAACCAACGGCAACAAGTGCTGGTTGTTTGATTTTGTAAACTTCAGACGCCGTTAACTCCTGTTTTGATGTAATGATACAAGCAGCAAGAGCACGCCTATCGCTTTTCGTTTGATCTGCAAATTTACGGAACATTAAACCGCGCGTATTGGTAATAGTGGAAATATCTTCTGCTAAAAGGGCCTCAGCAACAGGCTCCCAATTTCCTGCTCCCGTCACCATACCAATACCTAAACCACCAAAAATAACACTGTGTACATATGTTGGATGCAAAAGAGCCATGAAAGCACTAATACGAGCCCCCATAGAATATCCCATAACATGGGCTTTAGATAACTCTAAATGCTGCAGTAACTTTACTGCGTCGCCAGCCATAGCTTGAGGTGTATAAAAGATAGGATCATAACTTTTAACTGAATCTCCGTGACCGCGATTATCAAGAGCAATAACACGATATCCTGCTTCAGTGAGAATACGAAACCAACCCGTTGCATACCAATTCACCCGTGCAGAAGATCCAAAACCATGGATCAACAAAATAGGCGCGCCCTGCCCTTCTTCTCGATAAGCAAATCGCAAACCATTATATTCAAAAAAACGAATATCTTCAGCGGTCATTTTTTATTGCACTTTCCACAAAGTACAGGATGAATAACACGTTGTCCTTTTTGTATCTTTTTTTTAGAAACTTCACCAGCGTTAATTTCAAGTGCAAAAGCTGCAGGAACTTCTGATGAAATGGTATTTGTTGAAAGTGGAGAAGTATTTTCAATAATCGATACAATAATTCCCTCAGAGTTTAAGAAAATCATATCTAAAGGTAAAGGCGTATTTGCCATCCACATAAAAATTTTCTGCTCATCTCCCGATCGAGAACTTTTTAGCTGCTTAAAGAGCATTGCACGATCGCGTGGAAAATCAGTTCGATACATTAAACCAGCTGCTGCTTGAGATGGCGTAAAAGCAATCTCTACCTTATAAAAAACCGGACCTTGCTTTGTATGTATTTCTAAAGGAACCGGATGCACAGGAATCTCTATGGGCTCCTTTGCTACAACAACACGCATATCTAACATAAAAAGCATCACCAATAAAACAATATGCCCCTTTTTAAAAGGCTTTAACATTCTTGTCTCCACCACAGAAAAATTTTAAATTTTGTTTCTAAAATAAAAAGTACCAGAGTTTAAAAGTCAAAAAACAAGAGGATTGCTTCCTTGTTATTTTCTAGTTTTTTTCAACGTAATATGCGAAATTTTCTTCATTTGGTTTATGGATTAACGAGAGCCATATTTTCTTTAAAAATCTACCTCTATAGCAATTTACGGAATAACCATCTTTAAAAATATAGAAAACACACTGATTTCACTCGTGAAATTCAATGCGTAGCTAAAGGAATGCCTATGTCCGGATAAATCTCTGCTGTCATTAAACCTTTTTCTCCTTTACCAAAACGTACAAGAACAACTTGGCCGGAACGAAGCTCTGCTAAACCAAAACGGCGCAATGTTTCCATATGAATAAAAATATCTTCTGTTCCTTGCCCTCGGCTAAGAAAACCGTATCCTTTGTCACGATTAAACCATTTAACAATTGCTCGTTCTAGTCCACTTTCTGGAGTAACAACAACATGGGTACGGGCAGGAACTTCTGATGGATGAATTGCTGAAGAACAATCTATGGATTTCACCTGAACGCACTTTAACCCTCGTTCAGTTTTTTCCACAGCACAAATGACTTTAGCTCCCTCTAAAGCTGTTTGAAAACCATCCCTTCGCATTACCGTAACATGCAATAATATATCTGGAAAATGAGGTAAATCAGGTACAATAAATCCATACCCCTTACTACCATCAAACCACTTAATGACACCACTGATTTCGATAATCTCCCCACAAGCACCTATACTATCCTCAGATGGGGAACAATCCTTTAATGCATCCTTACTCGTCATAATAACGTGATCCTGTAGCTTGTAAATTGTACGATATTGATTCTCTAGGTTTAAGTAAACATTGCTCTTGTATCAACACGCAAGCCCCAAGATAAGATTTCCCCACATTGTCGTATCTTCTATGTTAATGTCAGAGAATATCAACATGAATATTTATAAAACTATTTGATTGTACACTTTACATACCTTACAAGGAGTGCCCTACAAAAGAGGTCATATAAAAGTTTTTTTACATAATGATATTTTGATTAATGTGTAACTTGCATGATGAAGAAGTTCAATATAAGGTGGAAAAACGACAATTCAATTAAGGAAAATGCGCAATGCAATTGAAGAAAATCCTTACGATAATCGCAGCATTTATGGCATTTACAGCAAATGTTTATGCGAGTGAACCTATTAAGATTGGTGTTTATCTTCCATTAAGTGGTCAAAATGCATTTGGAGGTCAGCTTGAAATTAGAGGTATAGAATTAGCCCATAAAAAAGTTCCAGAAATTTTAGGACGTAAAGTGGAACTTGTTATTATTGATAATAAATCTGATAAAGTAGAAGCGGCTAATGCTGTTATGCGTTTAACAGCAAGTGAAAAAGTGAGTGGAATCATTGGTAGCTATGGTTCTTCACTTTCGTTAGCAGGTGGTGAAATATCTGAAAAGGCAAAGACTCCAACCATTGCAACGTCCTCAACAAGTCCCCTTGTTACACAGGGTAAAAAATATTACTTTCGTGCTTGCTTTATTGATTCCTATCAAGGAGTAGGAATCGCAACTTATGTAAGCCAAACTTTACACGCAAAAAAAGCTGCTATCCTTAAAGATATTTCAAGCGATTATGCCATTGGTCTTGCAAGTTATTTTACGCGTGCTTTCAAAAAATTAGGTGGTGAAGTTATCTCAAATTTAAATTATAATTCTGGAGATCAGGACTTTTCAGCTGTTCTCACGCAAATTATCGCCCAGAAACCTGATATCTTATTCATTCCATCTTACTTTTCTGAAGGTGCTATCATCATGAAACAAGCACGAGAATTAGGGGCGAAGTTTCAAATTATGGGGGGAGATGCTATGGATAATCCAGAAACCATTACGATTGCAGGAAAAGCTGCAGAAGGTTTCTTACATACGACACTTCCCTATAGTGAGGATATGCCAAATATGTCAGTAGCTGCGCAAGAATTCACAAAAGAATGGAAAAAAGCTTACCCAGACAAAGAGCCAAATATCAATTCTGTTTTGGGATACACGAGTTATATGATGTTCATGAAGGCTATTGAAAATGCTGGTAGCACTGATCGTGAAAAAATTACTATCGCACTTAGCCAATTAAAAGATTTTCCTACCCCCTTTGGGGATATGTCAATGGATGAAAATCATAACCCTAAAATTCCTATTGGTATCATTAAAATACAGGATGGAAAACGTGTTTATTTAGAAGAAGTTAAACCTGCTTTTTAATTAAAAAGTTTTACTTACTAAAATGCAAGAATTGGTTGAGGATTTTTTTCTCAACCAAAAACTTAGAAATTTCTTATTGTCCTATGTAAATTAACAAATGTGGAAGGATGAGAGATGAGCACTGAAATGTTCATCCAGTACTTTTTTAATGCACTGGCATTGGGATCTCTTTATGGGCTTATTGCTATTGGCTACACCATGGTCTACGGTATACTGAGACTCATTAATTTTGCTCACGGTGATATCTTTATGCTGGGAGCATACTTTGTTTTCTTTTCCACAATTGGCTTTATGCCTGCGTGGGCAGCTTTTCTTCTTTTGTTCCTTGCTGCTCTTGTTTATTATTCGGTCTTTATAGGCTTTAAAAGGCGTCCTCCAATTTATTGGATTGCTGCTTTTTTAATTCTTGCGCTAGGATTTGTTTATTATTTTAAAATTTCCCCGCAAGACTTTACACCGATTTGGGTTTTAGCTCTTTGTTTTTCCATTTTTATTACAAGTGCTGTGGGTGTTGCTGTTGATCAATTTGCTTATAAACCTCTACGCCATGCTCCGCGTATTTCGGCACTTATCGGTGCAATTGGTGTTTCTTTTTTTATTGAAAATCTTGCTACTGTACTCTTTAGTGGTGTTCCGAAAGGTGTACAACAGCCAGACTTTCTTGTAACACCATTTTTATGGCATCTAGGATCAGGAGCAGATGGTATCATCAGAATTGCTCCCATGTCTCTGATCGTTCCCTTTGTGTCATTAATTCTTATTTTATTACTGTTATGGATTATCCATAAAACAAAACCGGGTCTTGCTATGCGCGCAATCTCCCATGATATTGAAACAACACGTTTGATGGGTGTGTCTGTCAATAAAGTTATTGCGCTTACATTTGGAATAGGCTCAGCTCTTGCCGCCATAGCTGGCATTATGTGGTCTTTACGTTATCCTCAAATTCAGCCTTATATGGGTGTTCTTCCTGGTCTTAAAGCATTTATCGCTGCTGTTATCGGAGGTATTGGTTCGATACCAGGTGCAATGTTGGGAGGATTATTATTAGGGTTTATTGAAATTATGATTATCGCATTTTTCCCCGCGCTATCTGGATATCGAGATGCCTTCGCTTTCATTTTATTGATTCTGATTCTATTGATATTGCCCACAGGATTAATGGGTAAAAGAAATCAGGAGAAAATCTAATGGCAAAGTCAGCGACAACTGTTTTATCGTGTATAAGTGTTTTAGTTCTCATAGGTTTTTTATTTTATGCTGATAGCCATTTTAATGACTATACGCTTCGTATCATCAATCTGATTGCTATTAATGCGATATTGGCAATTTCGCTTAATTTGATTTATGGTTTCACAGGTATGTTTTCTCTTGGACATGCTGGATTTATGGCTATTGGTGCTTATGTTTGCGCAATTTTACTTCTTTCCCCTGAACAAAAAGAAATGATGTGGATTCTTGAGCCTATTGCTGAACCATTATATCATTTACAGTTACCTTTTTTTATCGCTGTTGTTATAAGTGGTTTGTGTGCTGCTGTTGTAGGTTTATTAATTGCTTTACCAATATTGCGTCTTGGTGGCGATTATCTTGGAATTGCAACATTAGGTTTTGCGGAAATTATTCGCATTGTCATTACGAACGCAACATCGCTCACAAATGGCTCTTTGGGAATCAAAGGAATACCTCAAAATGCAACATTATGGTGGAACTATGGTTGGCTAGCATTTACAGTTCTCTTTATTGTCCTCTTACTGCAAAGTAATACTGGTAACGTATTACGTGCTATTCGTGATGATGAAATAGCTGCGAAAACTATGGGAATAAATGCTTTTTTCTACCGTAGTTTTTCCTTTACTGTTGGAGCATTTTTTGCAGGTATAGGTGGCGCATTAATGGCGGCTCTTATTTCAACCATTGATCCCAAAATGTTTAATTTTCTTCTGACTTTTAATATTTTAATGATTGTTGTTGCTGGTGGTCTCGGTTCAATTACAGGGAGTATTATTGGCAGCATTATTATTACAGTCATGCTTGAATGGCTTCGTATTATTGAAAGTCCATTTGACTTAGGTTTTATACATATTCCAGAAACCCCAGGGCTTCGTATGGTTGTTTTTTCTCTTTTATTGCTGGTAATTATCTTGTTTTGGAGAAAAGGGTTAATGGGACAACGAGAATTTTCATGGAATGGAATTTATAGCTTTTTGACACGCAAAAAGCTTTCTAATACTGAGGGAAAGCTATGAACGACAATATCCTTTCACTCAATAATATTGTAATGCGTTTTGGCGGATTAGTTGCTGTAAATAATGTTAATATGGCAATTAAACGAGGAAGTATTACTGGATTAATTGGTCCCAATGGTGCTGGAAAAACAACAGTTTTCAATATGATTTCTGGATTTTATGCTCCTACAAGCGGCATCATTCTTTTTGATGAGAAAAAAATTTCTGGAGCGTCTCCTTATATTATCTGTAGAAGCCATATTGCCAGAACATTTCAAAATATTCGTCTTTTCTCAGGGTTAACGGTTTTGCAGAATGTTATGGTAGGAGCGCATGTTCGACAAAAATATCCTTGGTTTTTTTCAGCTCTCTTTTTTTCAAAAGCAATAAAAGAAAAGAAGGAAGTTTATAAAAATTCCTTGGAGCTCCTTGAACAGCTACAACTTGATCATCTTGCCAATCAATCGGCAACAGCTTTACCTTATGGTGTGCAACGACGTCTAGAAATTGCGCGTGCGTTAGCCACAAAGCCCAAATTGCTTCTTCTTGATGAACCTGTTGCTGGCATGAATCCACAAGAAAGTGAAGATCTTAGAAAATTCATAGCAAAAGTGCAAAAAGACTTTGATCTTACAATTCTTCTTATTGAGCACGATATGAAAGTGGTTATGGGGCTTTGCCAACATATTTTGGTTATGGAATATGGCTGTTGCATTGCCAGTGGTACACCAGATGAAATTCGTAATAACCCTAAAGTTATTGAAGCTTATCTTGGCGGAGATGTTTATGGATATTCTTAAAATAAAAAATCTTTATGTTCATTATGGCGCCATTAAAGCTGTCCAAAATCTTTCTATGTCCATAAAGCGGGGCAGTATTGTCACTTTAATTGGAGCCAATGGTGCAGGAAAAAGCAGTATTGTACGTTCTATTACAGGGCTTAATCGCTCTGTTTATGGAGAAATTACCTATAATGGCAAATCTATTATAAAAAAATCACCAGAAGAGATTTTGCGATTAGGGATTGCTCTAAGCCCTGAAGGACGACGTATCATGCCCCATCTCACTGTTTTAGAGAATCTTCATCTAGGTGCTTATATTCGTCACGATAAGCAGGGAATTTCCCGTGATATTGAATGGATATTTGACCTTTTTCCGCGCCTACGTGAAAGAGCAAAACAGTTGGGAGGAACAATGTCAGGTGGTGAACAACAGATGGTTGCTGTGGGCCGTGCACTCATGAGCAATCCTGATATGGTCATATTAGATGAACCCTCGTTGGGGTTAGCACCACTTCTCGTTCGAGAAATTTTTTCTATTATTCGAAAAATTAATGATATGGGAAAAACTGTTCTTCTTATTGAACAAAATGCATTTGCTGCACTTTCCATAGCTGACTATGCTTATATTTTAGAGGTAGGACATATTTTATTTCACGGTGAAGGAAAAACTATGCTCTCTGATTCGCGTGTTAAAGAAGCCTATCTTGGTGGGTAAGACTACGAATTAAGGAAATAGAGCTCATTCCCTCCACCTTTAAAAAAAGCATTTCTCATTAAGGATGAGAAATGCTCCTTTGTGAATTTTGACTATTACATCCACCATTTTTCTGCACTGAATATTCCTGCTTCTTGTTCAATAATATGCGCTATCTGAAAAATGACTTCTTCAGAAAAAGGTTTACCAATCAATTGCAATCCTAGAGGTAAACCATTTGATGACAGACCAGCAGGAACAGAAATTCCTGGTAAACCAGCCATATTGACTGGTACCGTAAAAATATCATTAAGATACATTGCTACAGCATCAGTTTTTATTTTTTCATCAGCAATACCAAAAGCAGGTGTTGGTGTTGCTGGTGTCAAAATAGCATCAATGCCTGAAGCAAAACATTGATCAAAATCACGTTTTACGAGTGTTCTTACTTTTTGAGCTCTTAGATAACAGGCATCATAATAACCAGATGAAAGGACATAAGTTCCCACCAAAATACGCCGCTTGACTTCATCACCAAAACCAACAGAACGCGTATTTTCATACATCTCAATGATGTCTTTCCCAGGCATGCGCAAACCAAAACGCACACCATCATAACGCGCTAAATTAGAAGAGGCTTCTGCAGGAGCTATAATGTAATAAGAAGGTAGAGCATATTTTGTATGGGGCAAAGAAATATCTTTAATCTCAGCACCTGCTTCTTTTAACCAATTTATTCCTTTTTGCCAAAGCTCAATAATTTCTGGAGACATTCCATCCACATGATATTCTTTTGGAATACCGATTTTCATTCCTTTGATTGATTGACCAAGATAACTTTCATAATCAGGAACTGGTAAATTGACGGAAGTAGAATCTTTTTCATCAAAAGAGGCCATTGATCTGAGTAAGATAGCACAATCACGAACATCTCTAGCAACAGGTCCAGCTTGATCAAGAGATGAAGCAAACGCGACAACGCCCCATCGCGAACAACGTCCATAAGTTGGCTTTATTCCCACAGTTCCAGTAAAAGCTGCTGGTTGACGTATTGAGCCACCTGTATCGGTTGCAGTTGCACCAGCACAAATTTGTGCAGCAACAGCGGCTGCGGATCCTCCCGAAGAACCACCGGGTACGAGTTTTTCATTTGAGCCTTTTTTTCTCCATGGACTAATAACGGGACCATAATATGATGTTTCGTTGGATGAGCCCATAGCAAACTCATCCATATTAAGTTTTCCTAACATCACAGCACCATCTTGCCATAAATTAGCCGTGACAGTTGATTCATAGTGCGGTTTAAAACCATCAAGGATATTTGAACAGGCTTGAGTATGAACACCATAGGTTGCAAAAAGATCTTTAATCCCCAAGGGAATTCCTTCCAAAAGCCCTCCCTGCCCTTTCGCTAAGCGACTGTCTGATTCAGCAGCCATTTTCATTGCCTGTTCTGCTGTTATTGTTACATAAGCATTCAAAACTGGATTAGCTGATTCTATTGCTTGTAAATAAGCTTCCGTTAATTCTGTTGCTTTGAGATTTTTCTTTATTAAAGCATCACGAGCTTGCGCAATTGTGAGAGTTGTTAAATCAGTCATATTGGTTCTCAAATTTCAAAAATATAAAAAGTTACTCAACAATTTTTGAGACAAGAAAAAAATTTTCTTCTGTAACAGGGGCATTGGCTACAATATCTTCTGCTTTATCGCCATCTGTAACAGTATCTTCACGCATTCGTAGAGTCATCGGCATCACAGATGTTAATGGCTCAACTCCACTGACATCAACTTCATTCAATTGCTCTACAAAACCTAAAATAGCATTGAATTTTTTTGTCACAGGTTCTATCTCATCATCGTGGAGGGCAATCCTTGCTAAATGTGCTATCCGCTTGACTGTCTCTTGATCAACAGACATACTCTTTACGCCTTTCTGCTTTTTTGTTTATTTATTTGATCTTTATTCTGGCTATACAAGGCTGCACTTGTAAGTGCAAGAATATTAGATAACATGAATAAAGAATATAACTATAGATCTGAAACATTAAAAAACGTATTATACCTTTATGACTGTTATTAATATAGATGAAGTTATAAAACATCTTTTGCCTAGACAAACAATAGCAGGCTTAGATTTAGGGACAAAAACTATCGGAATTGCGATTTCTGATAGGGGGCTGACTGTCTCAAATCCGCGTCCTGTACTACAGCGAAAAAAATTTACAGAAGATGCTTACAGACTTATTAAAATTTTTGACCGTGAAAATGTAGGCGTTATTATCATTGGCTTACCTCTTAACATGAATGGAAGCAGTGGCTCTCGTGTTCAAGCAACCAGAGCTTTTGTGAGTAATATGAAAGCTTATACAAAAATTCCATTTGTTTTTTGGGACGAACGTTTATCAACAATTGCTGCGGAACGGTCTCTTTTAGAAATGAATGTATCGCGCGCTAAAAGAGCAAGCCGTATTGATTCAGCAGCCGCCGCTTTTATATTGCAAGGTGCTCTCAATAGAATTCAAAACTTTCATCATATGGAAGGATAGAGAACATTGAGCAAATGCCCTGCATTATATCGTGCAATGAGCATCCCGTAAGAAGATCTCCATTGTCCCCCAAGGCGGCTTTCCATATAGGCATTCGCAACATGTTCTATGTCTGTAGAACGTAATGCTGCTGCTGCTGCTGCATAAGCTACTTGTTCAACAAAAAATCTTCCTGCACCTTCATTTGCTGATGCCATATCACCTGCTGACTTAATAATTTCAATTGCTCGGGGTCCTGCTGGTCCAATATCAAGAGCAATTTTTTCCAACAATTTCTGAAACAATCCCGGTGCTTTTTCAGCAATAAGAATGGCATCCTTTACCAATTGATTAGCAGAACTATTTCTCACAATCCGCGCAGGCCCATTATGCAACATTTGTGATAATGGATTATTCTCTATAAAACTTTCAATACCAAGTTGTGCGATAATTTCACCAATAATAGGCACAACCAATTGACTTACATGATAAGCAATAATAGGTGTCATAATGCGGGCAAAAGCTGCTTCAGAACGGTCATTTGCTGCATTGTCAAATGCTCTCGCTAAACGTAAAACCAATGCTTGTGAGGCAGCTATATCTAATGCAATATCTGCAAAAATACGTTCTGTCAGTGGAGGTAAAGGCTGATTGGGCATTTTTTTCCGGAAAAAATCCATACCAAATTGAAGAGCCGCTCGTAAAACACCTGCCGATATGACAGATTGATCGAAACGCATCATCGTCTCGATATCTTTAATAACTTTAAGCCCTTCTCCAGCATTTCCCAAAAGCCAGCCATAACTGCCTTGGAAGTCGACAACCCCCTCTGGTGTTAAAAGTTCTCCAGAACGCTGAATTAAATGACGAATCGATATAGATCCATTTAATGCGCCATTTTCTTGTATGCGTGGAATAAAAAAACAACTTAAATGACCATCTAAATCTGCACTAACAAGATATCCGTCAGCGGTAGGATTAATAACGTTGGTTTTTACAACATTTAAACGATATAGATCACGTTCCATACTTTCATCGAAAGAAATTTTCTTAACACTTGGAAAATTGAAAGCGTATTTTTCAATATCGTCAAATGCACAAGTTAGAGAAGCAGCCTTTTTATGATGAATAGGTTTTGATGAGGAATCATATTGGCGTGATAAAAGTACATTTTGCCATTTTTTGAAGAGCTCGATATCACTAATTAAAACAGCAATAGCTGCACTCGTTATGATAACTTCATTCAAATGTCCTGTTTCTAAACCAGCAGATAAAGCTAAACGAATCGCACGCGCTTGATAGCGTACTCCATTTTCTGAGCTCGTATTTTCCCAAAGCGAGGTAACCAAACCTGCTTGTCTAGAATATTGTTGAAGAGCTTGATAGGAAGAATGGATCTCTAATCTTTCTGTTGGTTGCCCCCATTCATCATTATAGCATAGTAAAGGCTTATAATGATTCGCTAAGCAAGAAAGTTTCCATGCTTCTCGACTCGCGGCAAAATCCCCTATTTCTTCAAAACTTGCTAACAAAAACTTAGGCAAAGTAGAAGCAATACGAAACATAAGCGTATCGCTAAGAAATGTATTTTTTCGACGAGTATTTTGCGCAGATACAGCACTCATAGGTATATTCCTACATTCAAATCATTCATATCATAGACTATTTGTCTTTTTAGAGTTAAGAAACATTTATCATATTCAAACAAATGCTTGTTTAACCTGTTTAGAGAGAGATAAAGAAGAATGCTATGATGCAAGATAATTTTTTCCCACTTTTCCCTCATCAACATCTTTTAGCTATTAAAGATCTGAGTGTACAAGATCTTAATACATTGCTTGATCGTGCAGAAGCAAATATTATCCTTTCTAACAAAATTGATAAAATAAAATCTACTTTGCATGGACGGACTCAAATTAATCTCTTTTTTGAAGCCTCTACGCGAACACAATCTTCTTTTGAATTAGCGGGTAAAAGGCTAGGTGCACACGTGATGAGTCTTGCGATCGGCAACTCATCTGTAAAAAAGGGAGAAACATTACTTGATACTGCTACAACTCTCAATGCGATGAAGCCCGATATACTGGTTTTTCGCCATAACAGTGCAGGAGCGGCAGCTTTATTAGCGCAAAAAGTTGATTGTTGTGTTATTAATGCGGGTGATGGTGCCCACGAACATCCAACCCAAGCTTTATTAGATGCTCTAACCATTAAAAGGGCAAAAGGTCGTATTGAAGGATTAACTGTTGCGATTTGCGGAGATATCTTACACTCGCGTGTTGCCCGTTCCAATATCCTGTGTCTCAATGCTTTGGGTGCTCGTGTTCGTGCTGTTGCTCCCTCAACACTCTTACCTGCAGAAATTGCTCATATGAGTGTTGAGGTTTTTAACACGATGAAAGAAGGTCTTAAAAATGCTGACGTTATCATGATGTTGCGCTTACAGCATGAACGGATGACAGGCTCTTTTATTCCTTCTACGCGTGAATATTTCCATTATTTTGGCTTACATAAAGAAAATTTAGCCTATGCCAAAAATGATTCTATTATTCTGCACCCTGGACCAATAAACCGTGGTGTAGAGATTGCATCCGATATAGCAGATGGACCACAAAGTATGATTCAGACACAAGTAGAAATGGGAATTGCAGTGCGTATGGCTGTCATGGAGGCTTTATTAGATTCACGCACAAAGATCAGTGGAGAAAAAAAATGATAAAACCAATTGTTTTTCAGAATGCTCGTATTATTGATCCTTCGCGCGCAATCGATGAAATTGGTACAGTTATTGTTAAAAATGGACGAATTATAGCCGCTGGAAAAGAAGCTCTGAATCAGGGATTCCCTGAAGAAGCAGAAGTTATTAACGCACAAAACAAAGCAATTCTCCCTGGACTTGTTGATGCGCGCGTTTTTGTTGAAGAATTAGGGAATGAACATTGTGAAACAATTACATCAGCAAGTTACGCGGCCGCAACAGGTGGTATTACTTCCTTTCTTATGATGCCAAACACGCATCCAGTTATTGATAATGTAGCACTCGTTAAATTTATTACGCATACAGCACAGGAAATGTCATTGGTCAATATTTATCCCGTTGCTTCAATCACACAAGGTTTCAACGGACAAGAAATAACCGAATTTGGTTTGCTCAAAGATGCAGGAGCCGTTGCTTTTAGTGAAGGAAAAAAAACACTTCAAAATTCATCTGTTATACGGCGTGCAATGACTTATGCACGTGATTTTGATGTTCCATTGATACATGAAACGCAAGATAAAGATCTTACAGGGCAAGGTGTGATGAATGAAGGACTGCTTGCCAGTTGGCTTGGTCTTTCTGGCATCCCTCGCGAAGCAGAAGTTATTCCACTTGAAAGAGATCTGCGATTAGCAGTATTAACGCAAACACGTTATCACGCCGCTCAAATATCAACAGCACTCTCTGTTGATGCACTCCGTTTAGGTAAAAAACGCAGTGAGAAGATTTCAGCGGGTGTATCTATTAATCATTTATCTTTCAATGAAAATGACATTGGACAATATCGCACCTCTTTTCGCTTAATGCCCCCATTGCGTACAGAAGAAGACCGTATAGCAATGATTGAAGCAATAAAGGATGGGACTATAGATGTTATTGTCTCTTCTCATGATCCTCAGAGTATCGACAAAAAACATTTACCATTTAATGACGCGGCAGTTGGCGCTATTGGTATGGAGACCTTATTGAGTGCAGCTTTACGCCTTTATCATGATGAGAGCCTATCTCTTCTACGGATAACGGAACTTTTGTCAACGGCGCCTGCAAAGCTCTTTGGACTCAATGCAGGAACACTCAAAAAAGGGGCTCATGCAGACCTTATTGTGGTTGATCTTGAAGAACCATGGATTGTTTCGAAAGAGAAGCTCTATTCACGTTCAAAAAATACCCCTTTTGAGAATGCACGTTTTCAAGGACGCGTGATCCAGACTTTTGTGAAAGGGAAAAACGTTTTTAAACTTGATCAACAAACTTAATGAGATTCTTAATGAATGAAGCAGAAATATTTTTTCAATCCACTCCATGGTTTATTTTCCTCGTATCTTATCTCATTGGCTCGATTCCATTTGGGCTTCTTTTTACGAAATTGTTCAAAATTGGTGATATAAGAACAATCGGTTCCGGCAATATTGGAGCAACAAATGTTTTACGAACAGGAAATAAAAAGCTTGCTGCTCTAACACTTCTTTGTGATATGTTGAAAGGAACTATCGTTGTTTTCGTTATAAAGTTTTTTAGTGATCCGCTAGACAATAGTATCCTTGTTTCTCTAGCAGGCTTTTTTGTTTTCTTAGGACATCTTTTCCCCGTATGGCTTAAATTTAAAGGTGGCAAAGGTGTTGCTACCTATCTAGGGGTCTGCTTAGGGACCTACTGGCCCGCAGCAATTATTTTTATTATTGTATGGAGTGCGATTTTTCTCCTCACACGCTATTCTTCATTATCCGCACTCGTTGCTGTTATGATCACGCCGATATTTGTTTTTTATTTTTCCGATTCTTATTTCTGTTGTATGCTGATTGCGATGAGCATATTTGTGTTCATAAAACATTATACAAATATCGGTAGATTATTAATTGGGGAAGAAAGTAAGATTGGTACGCAAAGCGGAGATAAATAAAGGAATCCTACTTACTGATCATCAACGTCTAAGCTGGTTACGGTTATTGCGCAGTGAAAATATTGGAGCTGTTAGTTTTCGCAATCTCATTGATCATTATAAAACAGCAGAAAATGCTCTGGCAGCACTGCCAGAGCTTAGTAGAAAAGGTGGTGGTTCTGTATCTATTAAAATAGCAAGCTTAGAAGATGCAGAAAAAGAAATGCAAGAAGCTGAAAGATTAGGTGTTCGGTTTATCGGTATGGGAGAACCAGATTATCCAGCTTTTCTTAAGGTTACAGAAGCCCCTCCGCCGCTTATTGCTATCAAAGGTAATGTTTCAATTTTTCAAAAAACTTCTATTGGAATTATAGGTTCTCGAAATGCTTCAGCTGCGGGAAAAAAGCTTACGGCTCAATTTGGGCGTTTTCTCGGAGAAGCAGACTTTGTAACAATTTCTGGGCTCGCTCGTGGAATTGATAGCGTTGCGCATCAAGCAAGTTTAAAAACAGGAACTGTTGCAGTCATGGCGGGAGGAATTGATCATATCTATCCTCCTGAAAATAAAAAGTTGCATGAAGATATTATTGCCAACGGTGGAGCCATCATCAGCGAAATGCCCATTTCTTGGAAGCCGCGTGCTATCGATTTTCCAAGAAGAAACCGTATTATTGCAGCTCTATCACTTGGTCTCTTGGTTGTAGAGGCAGCCCTGCGCTCAGGGTCCTTAATTACCGCACGTCAAGCAGCTGAAATGGGACGGCTAATTTTTGCCATTCCCGGTTCTCCACTTGATCCAAGATCTGTTGGTACAAACAATCTTATCAAAGACGGTGCTCTACTCACCACACATCCTTCTGACATTATAGAAACACTTACGCCATTAATTTCACCGCTTCCAAATTCGCAACTCAATTTTTTTGAGGAACCATCCTCTTTACAACTTGAAAAGGAGAATTTTAATTTAGCAGATGAAAAAAACAGCGATCTCTCTTTAGCAGATGATGATGCAGCACGTGCAGCAGTTCTCTCCGCTCTTTCAACAACGCCAATCGATTTAGACACACTCAGTATCCACTCAGGTGTTTCACTCCCAGCTCTCTACCTCTTGTTGGTAGAACTCGACCTTGCTGGAAAGCTTATTCGACACTCTGGTGGTTGTGTGTCATTGTCGAATCTTGATCTTCCCCAAGAGCCTCAGCACTATTAATAATGCTTTGCCCTTCTTTGGCAACCATATCCAAAAGCAATGCTAAAAGCGGACTGTGCGCCTGACGTGCCATCTGATTCATTTGCTTTGACATGTCTGTAATATATTGGATAACTTTTAAATGATTTATAAACATAATCCTCTATCCTTGAGCATTTCCCCTCCTACCTCTCAATAGACGTTATCTTAGTATTTCGCCGTATGTTTTTGTAATAACAGTGGAAAATAAATCGTGTAATTCTATATAGGGTGTACTCTAATAATAACAATCATAAGTTGTACAATATTCATGTTTTTTATATGGCTAATATTTTTTTATGTGCTCTTAAGCAATTGGCATTAGCTATTCGCGTAAAAGGCGTTTATAAAAAAATTTTTATTTCAATATTTGGGTAAAATTATGAATATCGTTATCGTTGAATCTCCAGCAAAAGCAAAAACAATTAATAAATATCTTGGGTCTCAATACAAAGTTGTCGCATCATTTGGACATGTTCGTGATTTGCCTGCAAAAGATGGTTCTGTTTTACCGGATCAAGATTTTTCTATGAAATGGGATATAGATTCTGCTGCCGCTAAACGTTTAAATGAAATAGCAAAAGCCGTTAAAGAAGCTGATAGCCTTATATTAGCAACAGACCCTGATCGTGAAGGGGAAGCTATTTCATGGCATATTCTGGATGTTCTTCGTCAAAAAAAAGTTTTAAAAGATAAACCTATTAAAAGAGTTGTCTTCAATGCCATCACCAAAAAGTCTGTGCTTGATGCTATGAATAATCCACGTGATATTGATACATCCCTTGTCGATGCTTATCTTGCACGTCGTGCTCTCGATTATCTCGTTGGTTTTACACTTTCACCTGTTTTATGGCGTAAACTCCCTGGTGCGCGTTCAGCAGGACGCGTTCAATCGGTTGCTTTGCGTATTATTTGTGATCGTGAATCAGAAATAGAACATTTTATCAAAGAAGATTATTGGTCCATTACAACACAGTTAAAAACCATCCGAAATGATAGTTTCCAAGCAAGATTGACAATGTTTAATCAAAGAAAAATAGGCAAGCTTGATATTCAATCTCAAGAACAAGCAGACCAAATTCGCTTTATGCTGGAGAAAGCGCAATATCATACACTCAGTGTTGAAGCAAAACCTACAAAGAGAAATCCTTTTCCTCCATTTACGACCTCTACACTACAACAAGCAGCTTCTTCAAAACTAGGTTTTTCAGCTTCTCGCACTATGCAAATTGCCCAAAAGCTTTATGAAGGCATTGAAATTAATGGTGAAACGGCAGGGCTTATTACTTATATGCGTACCGATGGTGTGCAGATAGCACCAGAGGCTATTGATTCAGCACGAAAAGTTATTCATGAAACTTTCGGAAAAGACTATATTCCTGAAAAGCCACGTTTTTATTCAACAAAGGCAAAAAATGCACAGGAAGCACATGAAGCGATCCGCCCAACAGATTTTCAACGCAATCCTAGTCAAGTCCGTAATTTTCTCGATAGCGATCAAGTAAAGCTCTATGATCTGATATGGAAGCGTGCCATTGCCAGCCAAATGCGCTCTGCTGACATTGAACGTACAACCGTTGAAATTGAAGCACAGCAAGGAGAAGAGCGTGCAAATCTACGGGCAACAGGATCTGTTGTTCGTTTTGATGGCTTTATTTCCGTCTACACGGATCAACGAGACGAAGAAAATAATGAAGAAAATGAAACAACACGTTTACCACAAATAAACACTGGTGAAGCACTTACAAAAGAAAAAGTTGAATCTGTACAACATACCACAGAGCCCCCTTCTCGTTATTCTGAAGCTTCATTAATTAAAAAGCTTGAGGAGTTAGGAATTGGTCGTCCTTCAACTTATGCATCCACATTAGCGACATTGTGTGACCGTGGATATATTGTCATTGATAAACGAAAGCTTATTCCCGATGCCAAGGGACGTATTGTTACAGCCTTTCTTGAAAATTTTTTTAATCGCTATGTAGAATATGGTTTCACAGCAGATCTTGAAGAAAAGCTGGATCTTATCTCTGATGGCAAACTTTCTTGGAAAGACGTATTGCGAGATTTTTGGGATGGATTTAATGCATCTATTAGCAATATCCAAGAACTCCGTATAACCAATGTTCTTGATGCTTTAAATGTAACATTAGCACCTCTCGCCTTTCCTGAACGCGAAGATGGAAGTGATGTGCGTTCCTGTCCTCTTTGTAAAAATGGTCAATTATCATTAAAACTTGGGCGTTATGGTGCTTTTGTTGGCTGTTCCAATTATCCCGAATGTAAATACACACACCAACTTGGTACAGATACTGGAGAAGAGAATGAAGCTGTACGCAATGATGAACCTGTTATACTTGGTATTGACCCTGAAACAGGAAAAGAGATCTCTCTTCGTAATGGCCGGTTTGGTCCCTATATTCAACTTGGTGAAAGCAAAGAAGTTAAGCGTGCAGGATTACCAAAAGAATGGCAGGCAGAAAATGTAACCCTTGATAAAGCCTTGGCTTTACTATCCCTTCCCCGTGAAATTGGCATTCATCCTGAAACCGGAAAAACAATCACGGCTACGATTGGACGATATGGTCCCTATCTTAGCCATAATGGAAAATCTGCGCGCCTTCTTCATGCAGATGAAGTTTTTGATATTGGTATCAATCGCGCTGTTACAGTATTAGCAGAACAACAAGAAAACAAAACCAGGCAAAGCAGAACAACACCTGAAGCATTGGCAACATTAGGAGAGCATCCCGAAGGAGGAACCATTACCGTGCGCAACGGGCGTTATGGTCCTTATGTCAATTGGGGTAAAATTAATGCAACATTGCCAAAAGATAAAGATCCCATTAGTGTAACACTTCCAGAGGCACTAGAACTTATATCGGCTAAAGCATCGAGTAAAAAAACAACTTCAAAAAGAGCTTCTTCTAAAACAAAAGCAAAAATAAAAGAGACATAAATTTTGGCTAAAGGTGAAAAAAACATAAAATATCTCTCTTCATTCAAGGGGAAAACTTTTCCCAATAAGGAAGCAATCCTTTCCTTTATAATTGAGAATCCTAACCACTCAAGTAAACGAGAAATCGCTAAAGCTTTTAACTTAAAAGGCGATTCTCGTATCTGGCTTAGAGATATGTTACGTGAGTTAAAGGATCAAAATCTCATATCTAAACACCACAAAAGAGCAATAAACAAAGGAAAATTACCCCCTGTTTCTTTAGTAAAAATTAGCGGACGTGATAAAGATGGAAGTTTTATTGCACAACCTCTTGAATGGGAAGATTCTCCAAAGCCCAATATTGAAATACACTCTTTTCATCACATAACAGGAAGTAATATTGGTGTTGGAGATCATATTCTTGTAAAAGTTTTTCGAAATAAAAATTCTGAAAGCTCAAGCCATCCTTATACGGGACGAATTATTCGTAAAATTGATGTATCTCCCAAAAGCGCATTTGCTATTGTACGAAAATTGGAAAATAATCAATGGCGCCTTGATCCTATAGACCGCAAAACCAATGAACTCATTGTTGAAATGTCTCCAGAAATGAAGATTCAAATTGGTGATCTCGTTGAAGTCGAAATAAAAAAAAATACTGGTTACGGATTAAAGAGCGCAAAAATAAAGAATGTTTTAGGGCACATTAAGAGTGAGAAAACACTCTCAATGATAGCGCTTCTTTCGAAAGGAATTCCTTATATTTTTCCTGAAAGTGTTCTTGAGCAAGCCAAACATATCAAAGCTGCCAATATGGATAATCGTGAAGATTGGCGACAATTACCCTTTATTACAATTGATCCACCAGATGCAAAAGACCATGATGATGCAGTTTATGCAACCAAGGATAAGGATCCAGCAAATAATGATGGTTGGATTATTATTGTAGCCATTGCAGATGTTTCTTATTATATCAAAACAGGAAGTGCTTTAGATAAAGAAGCATTGAAACGTGGAAATTCTGTTTATTTTCCCGATACCGTTGTGCCAATGTTACCTGAACGCCTTTCTCATGATTTATGTTCTCTGCGTGAAGGAAAAGAAAGACCAGCTTTAGCCGTTCGTATGATTTTTGATGCAAACGGTAATAAACGAAAACATAGTTTTCATCGTACTATGATTCGTGTAAGAGCCAAACTTTCTTATCAAGAAGTACAATTGGCAATTGAAGGTAATATAAATGAAAAAATAACCCCTCTTTTTGAGAGCATTTTGCACCCCTTATGGGAAGCCTATGCATGCCTTAAAGCTGCGCGAAATCGTCGCCAACCACTAGAATTAGAAATTGCAGAAAAAAAGATTATTCTTGATCAAAATGGATGCATAAAAGATGTTGTGAGTGAAACACAATTAGAAGCGCATCGTTTAATTGAAGAGTTTATGATACAAGCTAATATTGCAGCTTCTGAAACATTAAAACAACATCACCAGCCGCTCATTTATCGTATTCATGAAAAACCTTCTCTTGCTAAGCAAGAAATACTTCGGAGCTTTCTTCAAAGTTTGGGGATACCACTCTCCCGCGGAAGCGAACTTACCTCAGCGCGCCTTAATAGAATTTTAGAAAAGGTCGCTCATACTCAACAACAAGAACTAGTCAATCAAGTTATTTTGCGTTCACAATCACAAGCAGAGTACAACCCTAAAAATAGTGGCCATTTTGGTTTGAATTTGCAGAACTATACACATTTTACATCACCAATCCGTCGTTATGCTGATCTCATTATTCATCGAGCACTCATTAAAGCTCTCAAATTAGGAAATGATCAATTAACAGATACACAAGAACAAAATCTTGCAGAAATTGCTACGCAAGTTTCTTTATACGAACGCCGTGCAATGATGGCTGAAAGAGAAACGATTGATCGGCTTGTTGCTCACTATTTAACGAATAAAATCGGTCGTATTTTTACAGGCCGCATTTCCGGAGTTACAAAAGCAGGTCTTTTTATCTCACTTGATAAACTCAATACAGATGGTTTTGTCCATATTTCTACACTTAAAAATGATTATTATCATTTTGATGAAGCACAACATGTTCTTGTAGGACAGCGTAGCCATAAAGGCTATCAGCTCAGTGATGTTGTAGAAGTAAAACTTATAACGGTACAACCTTTTGCTGGCGCTTTATGCTTTGAACTGTTAACAAAACCTCGTCCAATAAAATTTTCACCGACATCCTACCATAAAAACAAATTAAAAAAACAAAAGTATACTTTTTATGGGAAAAGAAAAAATTAATCTTCTTGCCCTCCATTAAATATAATATGAATAATAAATTCAATTTAAGAAATGGCTTATATTATATAATATTTATATTATTTTATATGTACAATCTTCTTTCTTTAGTATACAAGAGGGTAAATTTTATTGTTAAGTCTATAATAACCATATAAAAATCTTGCAGTTTTTTATACTTAGGAAATGAGAGAAACTGCAAAGGATAGTTTTGGCTCCCTTTCATTTCAGCTCATCTTTTCATTGTTTAAATAAACAAGAGTACCTTAAGCCATTCTCATGAAAAAAAAACCTTTTGACTCTCAAAATAATTCTTTGCGTGCAATTATTGCAGCTATTGCAACCATTGGCACTGTTGGAACAGCATTGGCAATGGGAACACAACTTGTCTCTCTTCTTATGGCAGAGAAAGGACTTTCCAACAGTACAATCGGCTATAGTGGAACAGTTGGTGGAATCGCCACAATTATTGCAGCTATTTTTACGTCTCGAATTGCCTTATGCTTAGGAATCGCTCAAACAATATTGCTTATGATGGCGATAGGATCTTTAAGTTTTTTAGGATTCTATTTTTTTGATCCCATATGGATTTGGTTTATTTTAAAGTTTATATTACATTTCAGCATGACAGTTATGTTTATCCTATCAGAGTTTTGGATCAACAGTTATGCTCCCCCAAAAAAACGCGGTTTGATCCTTTCTATTTATGCTATTGTCTTAGGATTAGGGTTTATAATAGGTCTAACGCTGCTAGCAAAAGTGGGAACACAAGGATTTATTCCTTTTGCTGTTGGATATAGCCTTATTATACTTGCTACTATACCAATTCTTACCGCTTGGAAATTAAGTCCAGAATTTCAAAAAAATCAATATATGCCATTTTTTCGTTATCTTTTTCACGTTCCAAGTGCAATGATGGCGGTCCTTGTTTACGGGGCCATTCAAATGGGCGTATTAACTCTTATAATACCCTTTAGTTTATCCATTGGTTATAATGAGAATGAAGCAGCACATTTTATGGCAACCCTTGCACTTGGGAATATTTTCCTCTTAATTCCTATCAGCATTATAAGCGACTACGCCAAAGATCGACGCTACCCGCTGATGAGTTGCGCTATTCTAGGTTTTATAGGAACTTTTATAGTACCATGGATTCTTCAATATCCATGGATTCTGATGCTTGATTTGTTTTTTCTGGGTGGTGTATCAGCGAGCCTTTATACAATTAGTCTTGCACATTTAGGAGCCCGTCTCAAGGGGCAAGAACTTGCTGCTGCTAATTCTGCTTTTATTTTTTGTTATGGAATTGGTATGCTCATCGGACCGACCTTTATCGGAAAATCCATGGATATCTTTAAACCCTTTGGTTTTTCAATAGCCATGGCTGTTTTTTTCGGTTTATATGTCATTTTGGTGTTTGTCCAACTTATGAGAAAATTAATCAGCTCTTGACTTTTTTGAGAACATCCGTAGTGTTGCCGGAAAATCTGATGATGTCGGAAATAAGTTTTGACAGCAATAATATTTTTTCAGTATAAATAGGGTATTTACATTATGGCTAAAGCAGCAACCATTAAGATCAAGCTTTTATCAACTGCAGATACTGGTTTTTTCTATGTAACAAAGAAAAACAGCCGTACAATGACAGATAAAATGAGCAAGCGTAAATATGATCCAGTTGTAAAAAAGCACGTTGAATTTAAGGAAACAAAAATTAAATAAATAAAATTATTATTAAATTGATAGATTTTATACTCCAAAAGAAATGTGGGAGTATTGCTCTTCAAAGTTATTTTTTGAGGGATGTTTTTTTATTTCCTTAAGTTTAAAAAGTTTACTTTAAACTTTGTATGTTTTGTACGGATTTGGATAAGTTGATTTATTATTTAAGTTGCTTACATATATTCTGTATGAGTATTTGATTATTGTGATATCTAATGAAAATTTTGTCATTAAAACGAAACACTGTTTCGTCATATGAATAAAGTTTCTCGGGTCAATTATAAACAATACTAAAATTATAAACAATACTAAAATAGAGTTATAATAATGTTAGCAGTTTCTTTATTTCATGAAAAAATCTTTTTCTCATTTTAATCTAAGAAGCTTTAATCTAAAAGTTATCGGTTTCAGTATTTTTGTCGCTGCTAGCATTCTTATCATTATGTCAACTTATTTTAAGAAAACTCAGCGGTTGCCTCAAAAAGAAAAATTTTCTTCTCAAAACTCTGTTGAAGGAAATGCATTAATCATTGATGGCGATACCATTATGATTTCTTCAATTAAGATTCGACTAGCTGGAATTGATGCTCCTGAACTCCACCAATTTTGTGGAAAAAAGGAAGCGCGCTACCCTTGTGGGCTTGAGGCAAAAAAATATTTAGAACAACTATTAAAAAATCAAACTGTTACATGTCACTGGAAAAAAACAGATAAATATCGCCGTATTCTTGCAACATGTAAAACAAAACAAGTTAGCAATATCAACGCAACACTTGTACATAATGGTTGGGCTGTAAATTATTATGAATACCCCAAAGAAGAGCAAGAAGCTAGAAAGAAAAAGAAAGGAATATGGGCATCAAGTTTTCAACGACCAAAAGAATGGCGCAAAGCAAATCCTCGCACAGAATAAAAAAAATATTTTTTAATTTTATTTACTAATGAAACAATGTAGCCCAATTATCAAACTTGAAAAAGAGATCTATTCCTGTCGTGTTTGCGTCCAACAACCCCATTATTTTCCTCCTCTTCCTCATGAACCAAACCCTGTCGTTTATTTATCCGATACTGCTTCGATTGCAATTGCAGGCCAAGCACCAGGGTTGCGTGTCCATGAAACGTCTATCCCTTTTAATGATCGCTCTGGTGAAAAATTGCGTAATTGGCTGGGTGTCACGAAAGAAGAATTTTATAATAAATCTCTCTTTGCTATTGTTCCTATGGGATTTTGTTTTCCAGGTTATGACAAAAATAAAGCTGATTTACCACCAAGACGTGAATGTCGAGAAATATGGCATGAAAAGATATTTCAGGCAATGCCTCAAATAAAGCTTGTTCTTGCTATTGGCAGTTATGCGCAAAAGTGGCACATTACAGAATTAAAACATAAAACCGTTTCTGCAACTGTTGGTGATTGGAGAAATATTCTTTCCATTCCTCAACCTCGAGGCTATAATGTTATGCCTTTGCCTCATCCGTCATGGCGAAATACTTCTTGGTTACAGAAAAACCCATGGTTTAACGATGAGCTTATTGTATATCTGCGTTGTTTAGTGCGTAAATTTTTATAAATTAAAATATTGAGAAAAAATATGGATCGTCTTGACCGAAAAATTTTACATCTTTTGCAAGAAAATGCGACACTTTCTGTTGCTGATATTGCTAAAAAAGTGGGACTTTCGACCACTCCTTGCTGGCGTAGAATTCAAAAACTTGAAGAAGATGGCGTCATTCAGCGTCGTGTTGCTGTTCTTTCTCCAGAAAAAGTAAACGCACACGTCACTGTTTTTGTGTCTATTCGCACAAATACACATAGTCATGAATGGTTTAAGCGTTTTTCAAAAATTGTGCAAGAATTCCGTGAAGTCATTGAATTTTATCGAATGAGCGGAGATATTGACTATTTATTGCGTGTTGTTGTGCCCAACATTGAAGCTTATGATCTTTTTTATAAAAAATTAATTTCTAAAATTGATATCCGTGATGTCTCATCTTCTTTCGCAATGGAACAGATTAAATATACAACGGAACTTCCGCTGAATTATATTAAATTACACGACAAGACGCATGAACAAAGCTCTTAAGATTTTTTATACCCGTCTTATGATCTTTTAGGCATTCAAACTTTCTTGTTCCAAAACTGCCATTTGTGCATGTGTTAAAACAGCGGCTTTGACGATACCAGCTGCCATAGCTGCTCCTGTCCCTTCACCAAGACGCATCCCCAAATCTAGAAGTGGTTCTTTGCCAATTTTTTTTAAAAGTTTACGATGAGCTGTCTCAGAAGAAACATGTCCAACAAGGGTATGATCAAGAGCTTTTGGATGCATTTTATAAAGAACCGCTGCAGCTACTGTTGCCACAAAACCATCTAAAATAACGGGTATTTTTTCTATTCTTGCTGCTAAAATAGCACCAACCATAGCAGCAATCTCACGTCCTCCTAAGCGACGCATTATCTCAAAAGGATCATTAAAATAATCCTTATGCAAAGAAATGGCTGTCTTAACCGCTGCAATTTTACGCTGATAAAAATCACCTTCTGATTCCATACCATTTCCTGTCCATTCTTCCACTTCCCCTCCAAACAATGCTAAGCATAAAGCTGAAGCTATTGTTGTGTTTCCAATTCCCATTTCTCCAATACATAAAAGATCTGTCCCACCCGCAATGGATTCCATTCCAAATGCCATTGTAGCAGCCGCACTCCGCTCATCCATTGCGGCATCCTTCGTAATATTCATTGTTGGATATTCCAATGCTAAATCAAAAATTTTTAATCCAAGATCATACGCAATACAAATTTGATTGATAGCAGCTCCACCAGATGCAAAATTTTCTACCATTTTTTGTGTCATAGATTGTGGAAATGGTGTAATATTCTCCTCTACAATACCATGGTTTCCAGAAAAAATAGCAACCAAAGGTCGCGTTACGATAGGTTTTTCTGTACCCCTCCACCCCGCATACCAAACAGCAATATCTCCTAGTTTTCCCAATGTTCCTTGCTCTTTTGTTAAGTTTTTTTGCCGTTTTTTTGCCAAAATTATAGAAAACTCATCAGCAACAGGTAAATTTGTAAGCAAAGCACGAAAATCATCAAATGGACTAGCGATCATAAGGATACCTTTTAAAATCTACAATGTTTATGAAAATCACGTCATATATACAGGATATAAATAATTTATTGTTTTTTTAACAGTGCTTTAAAAAAGTTAAATACTATGAAGGCAATAATTTCTATATTCTATTTTCTACCCCAATAACAAACGTGCAAGATTCAAAATGTTATTAATATCTTATGACTACCTTTACAGTGATACCCTTAAGTTATTTTTTATTTAATAGGTATAATCAGCATGCCGTTTAATATATAAATTCTAACATTCTTATTCATAATAAAAGTTATAAACTTTCAAAAACTTATAAAATTAAAAGGATCAAAATTATCGCAAAGAAATCAAAACGCAAAGGATCTCAACTTTAATATATGTTAATTGTCTGACTGTTATTAAATGAGAGCATAAAAAGCTTCTTTTAAAGTACATATATCTGCGTTTGGTTTTGTCGCATCATTTGATAGTATTTGCCGCCATCGACGTGCCCCACCCCGCCCATGAAATAAACCAATCATGTGACGCGTCACATGAGAAAGCCGCCCCCCCGATGCAATATGTCGAGCCGCATAATCACACATAACCTCAATAAGATCACTCTCACTTAGACTATTCTGCGACTCACCATAGAGTTCAAAATCAATATGTTTTAACAAAGTTGGATCATGATAAACTTGGCGACCAACCATGACAGCATCACAGAAAGTTAAGTGTTCTTTGATCTCATCAATCGATTTAATTCCACCATTTATCCCAATGAATTTATGAGGATATTGACGTTTTAATTTGTAAACCCTTTCATAATTAAGGGGCGGAATATTGCGATTTTCTTTCGGACTCAATCCTTGTAGCCATGCCTTGCGTGCATGTATCCAAAGCGCATCACATCCAGCATTCCAAACCTGATTAGCCAAAAGATCTAACGCTAACTCTTCATCTTGTTCGTCCACTCCAATCCGACATTTGACAGTTACAGGTATAGTAACCTCTCGTTTCATTGCTTCTACGGCATTTGCCACAATGTCTGGATGTAGCATCAAACAAGCTCCAAAGACACCTGCTTGAACACGATTTGATGGGCAACCAACATTGAGATTTATTTCGTTGTAGCCAAAATCCTCAGCAATTCGTGCAGCTTCTGCTAACTTTTTCGGATCTGCGCCCCCTAATTGTAATGCAACTGGACATTCTTTGTCGCTAAAAGCCAACAATTGTTCGCGAACACCATGAATGACAGCATCTGCTACCATCATTTCCGTATAAAGGAGAGCTTTTTTCGTTAAAAGACGATAAAAAAATCTACAATGTCGGTCTGTCCAGTCCAACATTGGTGCTACTGCAAATTTTATAGGCGATGGAAGGTTGTAAAATATCATGAGGGTATTACTCTCATGTCCCTATAGCTCTCTCTTTATACATAAAAAAATACTTACTTTTAGTTTACGGAAAATTTTATTCTCTTATACTATCATGAGTATAATAACAGCTCATTATTTTCAATTGATATCAAGGTTTACTACAATCAATCATGCCACAACACAATATCGCATTTCTCATAGATTAGTGTTCAGGTATATAAACATGAAAAAAGAAGATTTTTACTATAATATAAAAAACTCATTTATAAGTTCTTCTTATTACGCTCTTCAAGCCTCTTCCCTTACATGATTTAGTACAGCATTTAAGATAATAAATGCTAAACTAACACATTATAGAATTTTTCATGATCGATTTAATTTTCTTTAGATTTTTTTAACTCATTGTGCAAATAAACGATACAGAAAGTAGCTTTTATCTTCTCTTAAAGAAGAAAAAAACCTTATTTCACACGAATCTAATTATAAATTATTTTTTATCAATGAGTTCTTTTTGGTAATATTCTTAGATTTCACTTTATAAGATAGACAAATTTCATCTTAAATATTCTATCTAATTTTGCCATTTTGTGATTCTTGCAAAAAAAACTAAAATCAGGGTATAGACAACCATTGCCTTTTTAATATCTATAACTAATATCAGTATCTCTCGAAGGAAAATATTTTACAATATTGCAGATACAATCTGTAAAATGAAATGATCATAAACGTTGTTCAATCTCTTGTTGGCTTTGCATATAGGAAGAAAGAGTATCAACCTCTTGTTCATTAAATAGGAGCCCCAGTTTTGAACGACGCCATAACACATCTTCACATACTTTAGCCCATTCTTTTTCCATCAACCATTTTACTTCTACTTCATAAAGCCCATGTCCAAAATTTTTTCCTTTATTTGCCTTACCATGTGCAAAGATCACCAATGCTTCCGTACCGTAGGAGCGTGCAAGCCTGCGATGTGTAAAAGCATCTAAATCTGGCATTAAAAGAGCAATCCTATTTTCGATTGTATCTAATTTGTTATAGGGAAAATCACCCCCTGGAAGTACTGCCTTAGCCGTCCATGATGCTCCCTTTTTACCAAGCTCTTTTTCAACAAATTTCATCGCATCTTCAGCCAACTTACGATAAGTTGTAATCTTTCCACCATAAAGATTAAGTATCTTTGGTGTCGTTCCTGTTCCCATTTCTTTTAAAACATAATCGCGCGTAATTTCCTGTGCTTTTGAAGCTCCATCATCATAGAGTGGACGAACTCCAGAGTAAGACCAGACAATCGTTTCAGGCAACACTGGTTGTATGAAATATTCACTGGCTGCTGCACAAATATAATCAATTTCTGTATCAGTAATATGAACGTCAGCCGGATCTCCTTGATAATTACAATCTGTTGTTCCAAGTAAGGTAAACTCTTCTTGATACGGAATAGCAAATATAATACGCCCATCACCATTTTGAAAAATATAAGCACGATCATGAGTATAAAGCTTGGGAACTAAAATATGAGAACCTCTAACAAGCCGTACTGGTGGATGTTCTTTACAATCTAATATGCTTGCTAAAACATGATCAATCCAAGGACCTGTCATATTCGCGACATAAGAAGCTGTGACACTATATTCTTTGCTACTTAACTTGTCTTGAAGAAAGATACGCCATTTATTGTCTTCTTTTTTTAAAGAGAGAACTTCTGTTCGTACTTTTATATCAGCTCCCCACTTTTCTGCATCACGAGCATTGCCAATAACTAAACGCGCATCATCTACTCTTGCATCAGAATATTCAAAACCTCTCTGATATTCTTTCTTCAGTGTAGAGCAAAATTTTTGTGAAAAATTAATCGTTTTACTGCGCCACAATTTCTGATTCCAAGTCCCTAAATAATCATAAATAAAAAGTCCAAAACGCAACATCCAAGCAGGGCGCAATTCTTTATGATAAGGAAGGAGAAAACGCAAAGGACGCACAATATGTGGAGCCATACGTAAAATAATCTCGCGTTCTTTCAATGCTTCACGAACAAGTTTGAACTCATAGTGTTCAAGATAACGAAGCCCACCATGAATAAGCTTTGTTGACGCACTTGAGGTCCCAGATGCAAGATCGTTCATTTCAGCCAATCCCACTTTAAATCCGCGTCCTGCTGCATCTCTTGCCAATCCACAGCCGTTTATCCCTCCTCCAATGATAAACAGATCATAATGTGTTGTGGTTTTCATAATTTCACTTTTCATTATTTAATTTTGTTTCTCAGTACTCAATAAAGCAACAGGAAAAAATAATACAAATGTTCTTCATTGTATTATCAACGTACTTTTTCCTAAAATAAACACGCACAAAAAGCTTTTGATACCCTTATACATCAAAACAACATTTGACAAATTAAAGAGAATTTTTTTATCTTTTACAAAACATAATCCTTACCAAGCCAAGGTTTATCATATGAAATCTTTTTAGAGAAAAATTGATGTTTTTTCTCATTCTTAAAGATACACTATAACTAAACGCTTCATTGCACATAGATAGCGCTTTTCATATAGTTCACTCAATGACACCCTAAAAAATGTGAAGGTATACAAATGAATTATCACTCTCAAAACTCGAAAATAACACTTTTTTCAAAAATTTTAGTCATAGTTATGTCGAGTATTTTAATCTTTTTACCTTCTTTATCAAACGCAACATCACACTCAAAAACAGTAAATGATTTAAGCTTAGAAAAGCTTAAATCACAACTTTTGGAAGATTCTAGCTTTTTATCTAAGCTTAAAGAAAAAATGATACCACATACTGATTCTCATCATATTCAACAAATCGTCAGAGAGTATCTTCTTACTCATCCAGAAATTATGATTGAAATGCAGCTTATTCTTCAAGATAAGCTGGAAAAACAGAATGAATACGAAAACCAAAAACAAACTTCTGTCATTCATTCATTAGAAAAAGAGATTTTTCATTCTCCTCATGACGCTGTTTTGGGAAACCCAAATGGTAAAAGAGTGCTTGTCAATTTTTTTGATTACAACTGTGGTTATTGTAAAATTTCCTATTCAAATATAGAAGACTTGATAAAAGAATATCCAGATTTAAAGGTTATTATCAAGGACTTACCAATTTTAAGCTCTGATTCTATGGCAGCCCATACTGTTGCCTACGCATTTCGAAAACAATTTCCAGAGAAATATCCTCAGTTTCACAAAACGCTTTTAATGTATCAGGGTCGTGCAAATGAAGCTAAAGCTATTAAAGTAGCTGTTTCATTAGGAGCAGATGAAAAAAAACTACATAATGCAATAAAAGATCCCACTCTGCAAAACGCTTTTAAAGAAAACATTCAAATTGCCTCTGCACTTCATATTACGGGAACACCTTCTTACATCATTGGTGATAAAATATTCATCGGCGCAGCCAGACAAGATATTCTAAAACAAGCGATAGATAATACACAGTGAATACCTGATCCGTTTTAGGAAGAATACTGTAAATGAGGTAATTTTATGCTTTCTCTTTTTTGATAACAGGCTTATAAGTGCAATTTTACGTAAAGCAGATACGAGTTTAAATTGCAAACTATAATGATTTAAAGGAAATAAAAATCTTTAAAGCCTCAAAAGATCTCATCCCTAATCTAGAGATATTCGGTCATAAAATGAGATAATGACGATCTTCATTGATCAAGGAGTTAGAAATAAAATGGCAACAAAAAAAATGGATTCGGCAAAAACCGCAATTGATACGAAAATTATTCGTGATCTTGCTGAAATTTTGAATGATACCAATTTAACGAACATTGAAGTTGAACAAGGGGAGCTTCGTATTTGTGTCTCACGCCAAAATACCTTAACTTCTTCTGAGCAAGCAATCTATGCTCCTGTTTCTACTCCTACTTTTTCTGTAACATCTTCTCCGGTCCCAACAACCGAATCTCCCATACAATCTATCCAAGAAGATAAATCCAAAAACACAATAACCTCTCCAATGGTTGGAACAGCTTATCTTGCACCTTCACCAGGTGCACAACCTTTTGTAGAAGTAGGACAAAATGTTTCTGAAGGAGAGACATTACTTATTATTGAAGCCATGAAAACAATGAATCAAATTTCATCACCACGCTCCGGTACGGTAACCACTGTTCTTGTCAAAGATGGCCAACCTGTTGAATTTGGTGAACCACTTATTATTGTTGAATAAAGCGAGGGGCAACCATGATTCGAAAAATCCTCATTGCTAATCGAGGAGAAATTGCTCTTCGCGTTTTACGTGCATGTAAAGAACTTGGCATAAAAACCGTGGCTGTTCACTCTACCGCTGATGCAGATGCAATGCATGTTCGTCTTGCTGACGAAAGTGTTTGTATTGGCCCTCCTCCCGCTCGTGATTCTTATTTGAGTATTCAGCAAATTATTGCTGCTTGTGAAATTACAGGAGCGGATGCTGTTCATCCAGGTTATGGCTTTCTTTCTGAAAATGCAAAATTTGCAGATGTTCTAGAAGCCCATGATATTACATTCATCGGTCCAACAGCTACTCATATCCGCATCATGGGCGATAAAATCGAAGCAAAGAAAACCGCCAAAAAACTTGGTATTCCTGTAGTTCCAGGTTCAGATGGAGCAGTCACTGAAGAATCAGATGCTTTACGCACTGCTCGTGAAATTGGTTATCCAGTTATTATAAAAGCTTCTGCCGGTGGTGGCGGACGTGGTATGAAAGTCGTTCATTCTGAACAAGAATTTTCTATAGCTCTCAAAACAACGCGTTCAGAAGCGAAAGCTGCTTTTGGTGATGACGCTGTTTACATAGAAAAATATTTAGAAAAACCCCGTCATATTGAAATTCAAGTCATAGGTGATGGTGCGGGAAATGCTATTCATTTAGGAGAACGCGATTGTTCACTTCAACGACGGCATCAAAAAGTATGGGAAGAAGCTACGTCACCTGCACTTAATGAAACTGAACGGAAAAAAATTGGAAATATTGTTGCAAATGCCTGTGCCCAACTTAGATATCGTGGAGCTGGTACTATTGAATTTCTTTATGAAAATGGCGAATTTTATTTTATTGAAATGAATACACGTTTACAAGTCGAGCATCCTGTAACTGAAGCAATTACAGGTATAGATTTAGTCCACGAACAAATCCATATTGCATCAGGCTGTAAACTTTCAGTAACACAAGATGAAGTCTGTTTTTCTGGTCATGCCATTGAATGCCGTATTAATGCAGAAGATCCCATTAACTTTACGCCATCACCTGGAACCATTACACATTTTCATACACCTGGAGGTTTAGGGATTCGTGTTGATTCAGGCGCTTATTCAGGTTATCGTATCCCTCCTTACTATGATAGCATGATTGGAAAGCTAATTGTTCATGGACGTACCCGTTTAGAATGTATGATGCGTTTACGGCGTGCTTTAGATGAATTTGTCGTCGATGGGATAAAAACTACACTACCTCTTTTTCGCGATCTTATTAATAATCAAGATGTTGCTGATGGTAATTATAATATTCACTGGCTAGAAAATTACCTTGCTCATCAATCAAAGTCTTCAGATTCGTAATTCGATAGCAAAACGGTGCATTCTTATAAAACACTCTATAAGATATCAATATAAGGATAGTTCCAACCTTGCTGTAAAAAGTGGAAAAAGGAAATAAATTGGTTATTTTTTATATAGTTTTCTTTTAATATGCATAAAATTTAATAATTTTCTGTTTTCCTTTTTGTTAGTTTGTGCTAACTCCTACATGGTTACGCCCTTATAGCTCAGTTGGTAGAGCACCTGATTTGTAATCAGGGGGTCGGGAGTTCGAGTCTCTCTGGGGGCACCATTTTATTTCTTGAACATATTGAAATATATAGATTTTTTCTTTAAATAGCCATTTTCAGACCACCTTTTAGACCACCTTCTACAGTTTATATAATTTTACCTAATTTGTTCTTATTTGCTCCTTATTTTTCTTTGGAGTGAAGGCTAAGATCTCTTTTTTTCTCCATCTCACTGCTCTCCCTAGCTTATATGGCTCCGGAAACACCCCCTGAAGCACCCAATTGCGAATCGTTGTTGTGGATACACTAAAAAGCTGTGCACACTCACGTGTCGTTACATATCTATCTCCATCATCAAATATCATCTCATTACCTTTCTCTTTTTTATGTTACTTAATCCCCTCCTCGTCCTATAGGACGAGGAGATGAAATCAATTGTTTAAAACTAAGCCGCTTTCGTGACAGGCTTCTGCAAACTCGGATCATAAGCTCGCAACAAAGAATCCATTCTATGGGGCAGCTCTGAATCTCCAAAATCCGTTAAAACTGCTAGAATCTTTGTAATATTTGGAATTTCATCTTGAAGTTTTAAAATCAAAAGCTTTTTCTACTATGCTCATGATGTCAACCAAGTCACTACAGTCTTTGTCATCTACGTATTCACAATTGACAAACTGAGACAACGCTATCCACAAATCACATAAAAAGTCGATACTGGTATTCATTGCACACCCCCAAAGATTTGTTCTCTCAAACAAGCCAATCCTCTGGATGTGATTTTTGTTGAAGGGAGTACCTTTTCTGTACCATCTGGTCTTTGGATAGTGATAGCAGGACAGTCCATGAAACCTTTTTTGATTTTATCCTGATAAGGTAACAGAGACGCCCCTAGAGCCCGTCGATACACCCAGTCATGTTTACGCAAGTAATCGGTTAAATCTTTTGGTCGTACCTCTAACATCTTTGCTGCTTCAATAAGACCGAACAAACCATCAGAGCGTTTTAAACCATCCAAAGCTTCTGCTTTCGGTTTGAGTGTACTCACCTCATTTCTCAAATCTTCTAATTGATTGATACTCTCTAAAAGGAGTTGCTTAATCGTAAGAGGGTTTTCCAAAGCATTGGCAAGATCCATTTGTGGAACAGCTACCTGCTTTTCTAATTCTTGCCAATGGTCAATGATTTTAGCTCGTAAGGCAGTGTTGTAACCAGAAACAAGGATTAAACATTCACGCTTGGGGAGGTTATAACAGTTTTGAGGCTTTCCCTGCTTGTCTAAATAGGTGGCTTCAAATTTGAATTCACCTCTTTTCTCTCCTAATTCAGTTAACATATTTCTTATATCACGCATAACATTGCTATGTTGTTTTCCACATAACTCAGCAATCTCACGGCTAGACATAGTCTGAGTGGTCGCACTATTAGCAGTGCTTTCTTTAATTTCTATAAGTGTGTTCATTATGAACTCCTATCGATTATAGGTTTTCTATTGACACTCTAGAAGAGTGCCGGGTGCTAGAAAACACGGTCGATAGTCCGTCGCTATGTTTTTCCCAAAAAGGTATTTTATGGCATAGCCACACCCGACAGGACTACTATATGCTACGCGCATATAGTGAGTCAAAGCCTTTAATGTGCGGAAGAAAGATTGTTTCGGTAATCTATCCGCTATCGATTTAAGGTGTTTTCTAGGCACCTGATTCGACAATAGACATACTGATAGTATTTTATCAAATAAAAAATTAAAAAATCGGCGCTTATAAACTATATCGATTTCATCAGTCAGTTCGTATTTCTTTTTTATCATAATAACCTCCTCTTAATGCATGCTTTGTCTTTTAAGCTCTTGAGACAGCACTCCAATTCCTTTTGCTGTGATTTTTGCGCAAGGAATGACTTTTTCTATTCCACTTGCGGTTTGAAGTGTGATGGTTGGACAATCCATAAGTTTCTTTTGGATTTTGTCTTGATAAGGAAGCAAATTTCCACCTGCTGCTCGTCTGTAAAC